>DASQBH010000066.1:0-3290 GCA_035635315.1 Longimicrobium sp. | reverse complement strand
GGTAATAGCCGAACCCGTCGCCCCACGTCCGCGTGAAGCGCGTGGACCGCACCAGCTGGTCGAAGGCGGCGCGCCCCGCGTCCGTCGCCTCGTCGCGCCAGTACTCCAGCCCCGAGGTCACCACGCGCGCGGCGGCCAGTTCGTCGCAGTCGGAGACGCGGACGCGCACGCCGTCCAGCCACGCGCCCGCACCCGCGGCGGCCACCAGCGTCTGCCCCACGCCGGGAAGGTGCGCGCACCCCAGCACCGGCCGCCCCCCATCCTCCAGCGTAAGGAGCACGGAGTACAGCGGCACGCCGCAGGCGAACGAGCGGGTGCCGTCGATGGGGTCGATGATCCAGCGGCGCCCGGAGCGCGACGGCGTCTCCTCGTCCTCCTCGCCCAGCACCCCGTCCTCGGGAAACGCCTCGGCCACGGCGGCGCGGATGTGGGCCTCTGCCTCCACGTCCGCCGCAGTCACCTCCGATCCGTCGCCCTTGAAGCGCACGGCCGCGCTGCCGAAGTGCCGCAGCGTCACGTCACCCGCGGCGCGCGCGGTGCGGGCGGCAAAGTCCATCAGGTCGTCCAGGTCCGTCATCATCCCCTTCCAAAAGGCGCGGCAGATTCACTGTCCGGGAAACACCCGTTGCCGCGTTCTCTGCGTGTCGTTCCCCGCCACGATTCCCCGTGAACCCCGAGGTCCTTCATGCGCATCCTCATTCTCGCCGCCGCGATCGCCCTGGCCGCCTGCTCCGGCGCCAACCCGGCGATCCCCGATCCGGTGGAGACCACGTTCCTCTCCAACGGCCTGGAGCAGGAGATCAAGATCCGGCCCATGGACCCGCAGGTCGATCCCCGCGGCAAGATGTTCCACCTGACGTCGCGGCTGGTCAACCGCAGCGACGCGCCGGTCACGGTGCGCGTGGTGACCTGCTGGCTGGACCCCAAGGTGAACCTGCGCACCCGCGCCACCTTCATCGCCTACGCCATCCCCGGCTGCATCCAGGGGCCCAGCGAGTACACGCTGGCGCCCGGCGAGGCGAGCAACACGCTCTGGTTCACGGGAGAGATCGAGCGGCCCGGGCGCTACACCATCGAGGTGCGCCACGCGCTGGACCCCGAGTTCTGGGGCAAGGTCGAGGTCGTGGCGCGCTGACTCAGGGCGCCCGCTCCAGCGTTCCCGCGCCGCGGTACACCCACGTCTCCGGTGGGCCGGGCGCAAAGCCGGGCTCGGCCGCGTCCGAGGCGCGGTAGAACGGCGGAAAGCGCACCCACAGCGCCCCCGACCGGTCGAACCACAGCGAATCGGTCTCCCACGTGCACGAGCCGAACTCCGGCGTCAGGTGCACCTGCCCGTCCGGACGCACCTCCAGCACGCGGTAGTTGCGCTCGCACGCCGTGCCGGGAGCCGCGTTGGCCAGCAGCGCCAGCGTCCGCTCCCCGCTCAGCGGCCAGTACGCCACCAGCTCCAGCCCCTCGCTGAACTCCTCCACCAGCACTACGCTGTCCCGCACCTTCACCCGCGCCTCCCGGATGCGCGGATCCTCACCGCGCTCCCGCAGGTGCTCCAGCGTCACCCCGCCCACGTGCGCCACCACCTCCAGCGAGTCCCCCGCCGCCTGTCCCGGCGAAAGCGGCGCCGGCGTGTCCGTGGCGGGTCGGGACGGCGCATCCGCATCCCGCGCCTCGTCCCGCCCGCACGCCATCAGCAGCGCGGCCGTGAGGAGGAAGGGGATGCGGACGGTGCGCATCGTCAGCGTTCCTTCATCTCCTCCAGGCGACCGCCGGTGCGGTAGATCCAGGTCGTCGGCGGGTCTTCGCGAAAGCCGGGCTCGGAGCGCACGGAAGCAAGCGCGTAGTCGCCAAAGCGCATGCGCATGGCCCCGCCCGCGTCGAACCAGACCGCGTCCGGCCACTCGGCGCAGGTACCGAACTCGTCGGTGACGGCGGACGAGCCGTCGCTCATCAGCTCCACCACGCGAAAGAGCGCCGGGCACCCGCTGCCGTCCCGCACCACCCGCAGCAGCGCAACCTGGCCAAGCGGCGCCGCCGGCGTCCTTCCCTCCGGCACCATCATCCGCGGATCGTCCCACCAGCCGAACAGCTCCACACCGTACGAACCCGAATCCGCGAACATCGTGCGGCCGTCCACCTGGACCGTCGTCACGCGGTCCCCGGGACCCGCCTCGGTAGGTGGCGGGGTGGTTTCGATCCGCAACTCGCTGCTCAGCGAGCGCAGGAGCGCCGTCACCTCGCCGCTGTCCCGCTCCGCCAGAGACTCCACCGCGGAGGCGTCCGTCCGTGCGGCGGACGAATCCGCGACGGCCGCCTTCGCCTGCCGTGCGGAGCCGCGCCCGCACGCCGCGACCAGCAGCAGCCCGCAGAGGGCGATGGGGAGGATGGATGCGCCGCGGTTCGGCATCGACGGACGGGCGGTGGAGGGTGGGAGGGATGGGGATGACGAGCCCGCGCGGTCAGGCCCTTCCGGAGACGTGCGGCTCGCCGCGCAGCCAGAAGCGCAGCGGCCAGTCCGCCGCACGGGTGATGCCGATGCGCGGGCCGACGGCGACCTCCGCGTCGGGAATCTGCCGTCCCGGCGAGATCCACAGGGGCGGGCGGTCCATGGGATGATAGTTCAGCGCGCCGTCCACGCCCAGCGCGCGCGCCAGGTTCCCCGGCCCGCGCATCAGCTCGCGGTCCGGGCGGCCGGGGCGGCGCGCGCGGGCGTGCTCAATCCCGTCGATCGTCCTCGCGGCGCGGATGAGGACGGCCGCGCCGAAGCCCTCGTCGCCGGTGACGACGTTCAGGCACCAGTGCATGCCGTAGATCAGGTAGACGTACGCCGTCCCCGCCGCGGCGAACATGGCGTCGTTGCGCGCCGTCCGCCCAAAGCGCTCCGCCGCGTGCGAGGCCTCGTCCTCCGGCCCCACGTACGCCTCCGTCTCCACGATCTCCGCCGTCACGCGCACGCCGCCCACCTCGGAGACCAGCAGCGCGCCCAGCAGCTCCCTCGCGACCGTCTCAGCCGGGCGGGCGTACCAGGCGGCCGGGAGCGGCGCCGGGTCCATACGCGCGGAGCGCCGCGCCCGAAGACCGGGCGCGGCGCTCGCGTTCTGCCTGGGGCTCACTCCGCGGCGCCGCCGGTGCGTCCGCGGTTGCCGCCCCGTCCCCGTCCGCCGCGGCGGCGCGGGCGCTTGGCGGCACCCTCCTCCGCCGGCGGCTCCGGGGCCGGCGCGGGCGCCGGGGGAGCGGTCTCGGCGCGGGCCGCGCCGCCGGTTCCGCCGCGGCGTCCCCGTCCACGGCCTCCGCCC
>DASQBH010000065.1:0-6631 GCA_035635315.1 Longimicrobium sp. | reverse complement strand
CGTTCACCGTGCCGATGGCGTTGCTGGCGGCACCGATCGCGACGAAGCGCGTGCGCGGCGAGAGCGCGCGCTCCAGGGCATCCAGGTCCAGCGTGAACGTCTCGGGGTTGAAGGGGACGACGTGCACCGTCATCCCGCGGTCCTCCGCCAGCCGCACCCAGGGCGCCACGTTGGCCTGGTGGTCCAGCTGGCTCACGACGATCTCGTCCCCCGGCCCCCACTCGCGCCCCAGCGAGCGCGAGAGGTGAAAGGCGAGCGTGGTCATGTTGGCGCCGAACGCCACCTCGCGCGGCGAGGGCGCGTTCAGCAGCGCCGCCACCCGCTCGCGCGCGCCGGTGATGGCCGCGTCCGTCTCTTCGCTGGTGGCGAAGTAGCCGTGCGTGTTGGCGTTGTGCATCAGCAGGTAGTCGCGCACGGCGTCGGCCACCTGGCGCGGCACCTGGCTGCCGCCCGGCCCGTCAAAGAACGCGATGGGCCTGCCGCCCACCCGCCTCTCGAACACGGGAAAGTCGGCGCGCACGCGGGTCGAGAACGGATCACTCATCTGGAAAGCACGCTGCAGGCGAGAACGGATTCGGGCGGATGCCCGGAGCGCAGCGAATGTAGGCAGCCGCCATCGAACGAAACAGCCCCCGGGAGGACCGGGGGCTGTCGATTCAACCTCACAAGCATGTGCAGTCCTGAGCGCCTCCATCAACCGGCGCTCGGAGCTTCATCCAACCGGAACGCACCGTCCGGGAAACGAGCTGTGATTTCCAGCTCACCGCCCATCGCTTCGACATACCGGCGCACGGAGCTGAGGTACACGTCCGGGCGCCGCTCGAGCTTCGAAACCGACGCCTGCGTGGTGCCCATGGCGGCCGCAAGTTCGTCCTGCGTCACGTTGCGCGCCTGCCGTAGACGGTACAGCGGCGTTTCGAGGAGCATCTCACGAGCGCCGGCCTCTACTTCGGCGATGCGCTCGGGGCTCCAGTCCGCCATCAGTTCACGGAACTTCCTGGCCATTCTCACTTCTCCTCGCGGATCTCCCGCAGGTGCTGGTCGTACAAGTCATCCGCGACTTGGATGAAGGACGCATACCAGCGTTTGTCGCCCGTCTTGTCCCCACCGATCAACAAGATCACGATTCGCCTCGGGTCGAATGCATAGAGGATGCGGTACGGCCTTCCTTCGTGCTGGACCCGCAATTCGCGCATGTGCCGGTGGCGAGAGCCATAGATCGCGGAACTGTGCGGATCGCCCAACCCAGGTCCGTGCTCCTCGAGCAGAAGAACCGTCTTCGCGATCTTGTTCTGTTCCTCGGCCCTCAGGCCATCCCACCATTCGCTGAACTCATCCGTGAACTCCACCTCGTACGCCATACGTTAACACCTCCCCGACATTCCTTCAAGGGAATCCCGCTCGACACTTCAAGTAAACAGAGAGAACAAGAAAATATCCCCGGGAGAGATGCGCAATCCGTACTCTTTTGCCGTCACAGGTGAGCATGACAAAGTGACGCGGAAGAAAGCCTCATCCGCGTCCTCTCTCGCTTTCCCTCTGCGCCACGCACACAAAAGCGGAGGGTGGAGACGCAAGCCCGTCTCCACCCTCCGCTCGTTGTGCCGTCAACCGTCTATGGTGCAGCGTCCGCTCAGGACAGCGCCCAGAACCCTTCCAGGGCGTGGCCGTCGGGGCTCTCGCGCAGCTTCTCGAAGGCCCGGTTGCGGATCTGGCGGATGCGCTCGCGCGTAACCCCCAGCATGCTGCCGATCTCCTCCAGCGTGCGCTCCTCGCCCTCGTCCAGCCCGTAGTACAGGTAGAGGATCTTGCGCTCACGCTCGGTGAGGTACTTTTCGAACATCTTCTCCAGGAACTCGCGCCGGGCCTGGGCCTCGACCTCTTCCTCGATCTGGTCGGCCTCGCTGCCGGCAAAGCGCTCGCCAAAGCTGGCCGAGTCGCGGTCGCCCCGGTCCAGCGGGGCATCCAGCGAAAGCTCGCTGGCGGCCACCCGGCGCAGCGCGCGGATGGTGTCCACCGGCTCGCCCATGTCGTCGGCGATCTCTTCGTCGGTGGGCGGGCGGCCCATCTGCTGGGTCAGCGCCGTCTCCACCCGCGACAGGCGGACGAGGTTGGAGTTCTGGTTCAGGGGAATGCGCACCGAGCGCGTCTGCTCGGCCAGCGCCTGCAGCACCGTCTGGCGAATCCACCACACGGCGTAGGAGATGAACTTGACCCCCTTGTCGGGGTCGAACTTCTTCACGGCCTTGAGCAGTCCCTCGTTCCCGATGCACACCAGCTCGGCCAGGCCAAGACCCCGGCCCTGGTACTTCTTCACGTAGGAGATCACGAAGCGCAGGTTCGCCGTCACCAGGCGCTCGGCGGACTGCTTGTCTCCGGCGCGCGCCCGGTGGGCAAGGGCGCGCTCCTCGGCAGGATCGTCGATCAGCGGATACTTCTCAACATCCTGCAGGTACTGATCGAACGAGTCCAGGGCCCGTGAGCTCAAAAACATGTTAGCTCGTCCTTTTGGTAAAATGACGAGAGCAGCGAGCCTCGGTGGTGTACGAGGCCCCGCTGCCCTCAGTTCACGCGGAGCGGCTTGTCTCCCGGATGTCCGTCATAACCGGTCAATGTAGGCCCGAAAGCGTCCAAAGTCAAATCTTTTTCTCCGGACGCACCCGTGGCCCGGTCGCCGGCGCTTGATAGCCTCGGACGCCCGGAAGGTTCCCCAACTCCGCCCAAATGCGGTCCCGCCGCCCGCCGCAATTCCTGCGCCCGCAGCCGTATCAGATCGCCCTCCGCTGGACGGTGGATACGGGCTAAAGTGCACAACCGCAACGGGTTCTATAAACTCTCACAGACCGCGCCGCGCGAGGGCCGGGGCGCTCCCCCGGCCCTCGCCGCCCGTCTCTCGCGGAGAGGGGAGAATTCGGTCGCGCTCGGACAGGCACCAGGGGAGCGCCCCCTCCGGCTCGTAAATCTCGCCCACCCTCGCCCAAACTGCTGGGGGAGGTTGAGGTAGCCGACGGAGCCCGGTTCGACGACGGGCATCGAGCTGCGTCCGCGGGGTGCCCCTCCCCCGGCCCCTCCCCGTTCGTTCCTCACGGAGAGGGGAGAACTTCGAACCCGCTTCGACAGGTGCGTCGCACCTCCCTCCCCCACGCAGTTCGTGGGGGAGGGCCGGGGAGGGGGGCGCCTGCCGCTCGGACCCAAGCCGCCCAAGCGCTGCGTATCCCGGCTCGATCCGCCTTACGACCGCCCCTGCCCGTCCCGCGCCGCCTTCTGCCCGCCCATCGCCCGCCACAGGTAGTAGGCGGGGATGCCGGCCAGGATGATGGCGAAGCCGAACAGCGTCTCCTTCGCGTTGTTGATGGCGGAGTTCAGCAGCATCCCCGTGGCGGCGAGCAGAAAGACGACCGGCACCACGGGGTAGCCGACGGTGCGGTAGGGACGCTCCAGGTCCGGCCGGGTGCGGCGCAGGCGAAAGACGGCGAGCACCGCCAGCGCGTAGAAGGGCCAGATGCCCAGCACGAACGAATCCGCCAGCTGCTGAAAGTTACGGCCCAGCACGTACGCGATCCCCAGCGACGCCGCCAGGCCGATGGCCGCGTACGGCGTGCGCCAGCGCTTGTGCACCAGCGCGATGGGGCTGAAGAAGTTGCCGTCCGCCGCCATGGCGTACAGGATGCGCGGCCCGGTCATCGTGCTTCCGTTCAGCGCGCCGAAGGTGGAGATCATCACCATCCCCGCCACCACCGACGCCCCTACCGCGCCGAACACCTTCTGCGCCACGTCACTGGCCACCAGCGTGCTGGCCGCCATCTCCTGCATCGTCATCACCCACAGGTACGCCGCGACGATCGAGAGGTAGATGGCCGCCACCGCCAGCACCCCGCCGATGATGGCGCGCGGCATGGTACGGCCCGGGTCCTTGACCTCGCCCGCCATGAAGGTGAGGTCCGCCCAGCCGTCGTACGCCCACATCACCGACACCAGCGCCAGGCCAAAGCCAATCCACGACGCGGGGGCCATCCCGTTGGGGTTGGCCAGCGCGCCTCCGCCGCCGTCGCCCAGCAGGAACGCGGCGACGGCCAGCCCCACGATGCACGCCACCTTGGCGCCCGTGCTCAGGTTCTGCACGATGGCGCCCCACTTCACCGAGCGGATGTTGGCCAGGCCCAGGAGAAGGATTGCGCCGGCCGCCACCCACCGCACCCACTGCGGCCCGTAGCCGAACAGCCGCCCCGCGTACTCGGCGAAGATCATGGCGATGGCGCCCAGCGCGCTGGGGCGGATGACCAGCAGTTCCGTCCAGCCGAAGAGGAACGCCGGCAGCGGCCCGTACGCTTCGCGGAGGAAGACGTAGATGCCGCCGGAGCGCGGGTACATGGCCGCCAGCTCGGCGATGGTCAGCGCGCCCATCAGCGCCACCAGCGCGCCCACGATCCAGATCATGGAGAACGCGCCCAGCGTCTCCACGCGGCCGGCCACGGTGCTGGGGACGCGGAAGATGCCGCTGCCGATGGTGGAGCCCACCAGCACGGCCGCCGCGCTCCAGATGCCCAGCCTGCGCGGCAGCCCGTCGTGAAAGGAGCCGGGTTCCTGATCGTTGGGCACGGCGGTGTCGCGCGCCGGGTCGATGACGCTCATCGGGGGATGGGAAACGGGTGGGGGTGAGCCCTGCCGAGCGGCTGTGAGGTGGTGGATACAGCCCGGAAGATACGCGCGTTCCGCCCGGTATCACAACTGTGAGCGGGTGATGGGGTGAACGGGCGATGGGGTGATGGGGCAGATGCGTTTCCGCGGGGCCCTCTCCCCCGACCGGCCTTTTGCTCGTTCCTCGCAACGGCGGTCGACCCCTCCCCCAACCCCGGGGGAGGGGTTGGCGTTTCCTCGACTCCTGTGCATGTAAACCACCCCTCCCCCGCAGTTTGGGGGAGGGGTCGCCGCGAGCCGCGAGGAACGAGCGGCGAAGACGGCGGGGGAGAGGGCCTCCCGGCGTAGCCGGGGAACCTGCCCGACCCATTCACCCATTCACCCATTCACCCATTCACCCATTCACCCGTTCACCCATTCACCCGTTCACCCGTTCACCCCCACCGTCCGCATTGACGCTCCCCACGCGCTCCGGTACGTTCCGGGCGCGCCGAGCCATCCCCACCCGCACGTACAGAGAGGTCCGTCTGGGCAAGCTCACCGTCCTGCTGATCACGGCTTTCGTGGACATGGTGGGCGTGCTGATGGTCATCCCGCTGCTGCCGTTCTACGCCCAGGACATGGGCGGCGGCGGCCTGTGGGTGGGCGTGCTGGTCTCCGCGTTCTCCCTGGCCCAGCTGCTGAGCGCGCCCGTCTGGGGCCGCGTCTCCGACCGCCACGGCCGCCGCCCCGCGCTGCTCATCGGCCTGGGGGCGGCGGCCATCTCGTACGTGGTGTTCGCGTTCGCGCAGAACCTGTGGATCCTGCTCCTGTCCCGCCTGGTGCAGGGCGCGGGGGGAGGCACCGTGGGCGTGCTGCAGGCCTACATCGCCGACGCCACCGAGCCGCAGAACCGCGCCAGGGCCCTGGGCTGGCTCTCCGCGGCCACCAACGCGGGCGTGGCCATCGGCCCCGTGATGGGGAGCACCAGCATGCAGCTGGGCCCGCAGGCGCCGGGGCTGCTGGCGGCGGGGCTGTGCCTCGTCAACATGGTGTTCGCCTGGGCGTTCCTGGCCGAGACCAACACCCACCGCAAGCACGACGCAACCCTCCCCCCGCCCGTCCGCGGCCGCGAGATGACCGCGCGCGTGCTGCGCCACCCGGGCGACCCCGCGCCGCGCCTGATCTGGATCTACGCCATCGGCATGGCGGCGTTCGCGGGGTTCACCTCCACGCTGGCGCTCTTCCTCAACGCGCGCTTCGGGGTGACGGCGGAGACCATCGGCTACGCGTTCCTGTGGACGGGGAGCGTCTCCGTCGTGGTCCGCGCGCTGGTGCTGGGGCGGATGGTGGATTGGCTGGGCGAAGCGAAGCTGGCGCGGCTGGGGCAGGCGTTGCTGGGGGTGGGGCTGCTGCTGATGCCGTTCACCTGGCGGGTGGGCGGGGGGATGACCCTCGATCCGCCCGGCGGCGCGTGGAGCGCGCGGGTGGATGCGCGGCTGGCCGGCGTGGCGGTGGCGCTGCTGCTCCTGGGGCTGCTGGCGCGCGTCACCCGCGCGATGGAGCGGCAGGAGCGCGTGCGGATGCTGGGGATGGTGGGCTTCATCGTCGCCGCGGTGGTGGGCGTGCTCTTCTGGCGCGCGCCCGCGCCGCTGTCGCTGGGCGTGGCCGACCGCTTTCCCCTGGAGTGGAAGTTCGTCGCGCTGGCGGTGGTGATCACCACGGTGCCGCTGGGGACGGCGTTCACCTTTCCCTGCGTGTCGGCGCTGCTCTCCAAGGTGATCGACCCCCGCGAGCGCGGCGTGGTGATGGGGGTGCAGCAGAGCTTTGGCGGGGCGGCGCGGGTGATGGCGCCGCTGCTGGCGGGGTGGATGTTCGACGCGCTGGGAACCGGCTTTCCGTTCTGGACCAGCGCCGGCTTTGTGCTGGCCAGCCTGTTCCTCACCTTCGGCATCGACCGCGATGCGGCCCGGGACGGCGTCCCCGCCACCGCCGCGCCCCCCGCCGCCCCCGC
>DASQBH010000064.1:0-5208 GCA_035635315.1 Longimicrobium sp. | reverse complement strand
GGACTGGCCCGACGCGTACCGCGTGAACCGCTACGTGCGCGGCGCGGGCGGCGACCCTGCGCCGGAGGAGGCGCTGGGCGGCTTCAAGCGCTTTCCGCAGTGGATGTGGCGCAACACGGACGTCGTGCAGCTGGTCGAGTGGCTGCGCGCGCACAACCAGGCACTGCCGGCCGGGGCGCCGCGCGTGGGGTTCTACGGAATCGACCTGTACTCCATGTTCGGCTCCATCCAGGCCGTCATCCAGTACCTGGAGGGGGTGGATCCCGAAGCCGCGGTGCGCGCCCGCCAGCGCTACGGCTGCTTTCACCGCATCGAGGGCGAGGATCCGCAGGCGTACGGCTACGCGGCCGAGCTGGGGATTACGGACGCGTGCATCGACGAGGCCGTGCACCAGCTCCGGGAACTGCGCGAGCAGGCGGCGCGGCTGGCGGCACAGGACGGCGGGCTGTCGGAGGACGAGCACTTCTACGCCGAGCAGAACGCGCGGCTGGTGAAGAACGCGGAGGAGTACTACCGCAGCATGTTCGCCGCGCGGGTGAGCTCGTGGAACCTGCGCGACTGCCACATGGCCGATACGCTGGACGCGCTGCTGCGCCACTTCGAGGGCAGGGGCGTCGCGGCGAAGGTCATCGTCTGGGCGCACAACTCCCACCTGGGCGACGCCAGCGCCACGGAGATGGGCGCCGAGGGCGAGTGGAACGTGGGCCAGCTGGTGCGCGAGCGGCACGGCGACGACGCGCGGCTCATCGGCTTCAGCACGTACACGGGCACCGTCACGGCCGCCTCGGAGTGGGACGCGCCGGCGGAGCGCAAGCGCGTGCGGCCGGGAATGCCGGGGAGCTACGAGGCGCTGCTGCACGAGGTGGGCGTCCCCGACTTCTACCTCCCCCTGCGCGGCGGCGGCCCCGCGGCCGAGGCGCTGCGGCCGGAGCGCCTGGAGCGCGCCATCGGCGTGATCTACAAGCCCGAGACGGAGCGGTGGAGCCACTACTTTCACGCGCGGCTCCCGGAGCAGTTCGACGCCGTGATCCACTACGACCACACGCGCGCCCTGCACCCGCTGGAGCGCACCCCCCAGTGGGAGAGCGCCGAGCCGCCGGAGACCTATCCGAGCGGAATCTGACGCCGGTGGACCGGCGCGGGTGCGGACGGAGAGTACGCGGAGGCGATTCTTCCTCCGCGTACTCTCCTTTCTACTCCGCGAGCTCTGCGTTGAATAGCCGGGTCGTGCCTTGCAGCGAGGCCTGGACTGGCATCGCACCGGTCCGCGTGTAAACTTCGTTTTCCTCAGATTGTGAGTCAGCTGACTTCCTGAGGGAGGCGCCGCTTACAACCTGCTTGTACGAAATACTTTGGCGCCGACCGAAGGATCTCGCCGGCAGAACCGCGGGGCTGGAGCAACGCCGCGAATCCAGCCCCGCGGCCGCCGAAAGGAGATCCTTCGGTCGCGCGCAAGTGATTGTGAAGGTTCAGGTTCCATGTGGCGCTCCCTCAGGAAATCATGTTTTCGGCTTCAGGTTTGGCAACACCGGCGCCGCCCCCAACCTGCTGCTGCGCAAACGGTTGAGGAACTTCAAGTTCCGAAGGCGCGCTCCCTCGGGAGATCAATTCTCGGTTATCTGAAAGACCAGATTCCTTAACACACTCTCAGCAACGTACCCGCACCCGGGATCTGATGACGAACGCCGCGGAGGACGCGCCGCAGGCCATCTACACCATCGGCCACTCCACCCGCACGGCGGAGGAGTTCGTGGGGTTGCTGCGGGAGCACGGGGTGCGGCTGCTGGTGGACGTGCGGCGCTTTCCCGGCTCGCGGCGCCATCCGCAGTTCGGGCGCGACGCGCTGGCGGCCACGCTGGCGGAGGCGGGGATCGCGTACCGGCACGAGGAGGCACTGGGCGGGCGGCGCGCCGCGGACCGCTCGGCCGAGCCCTCGCCCAACACGGCGTGGCGCCACGCGGCGTTCCGCGCCTACGCCGACTACACGGCCACCCCGGCGTTCCAGGCGGCGCTCGGGCGGCTGATGCGGGACGGCGCGGAGCGCAGGACCACCATCATGTGCGCCGAGGCGGTGCCCTGGCGCTGCCACCGCCGGCTCATCACGGACGCGCTGCTGGCCCGCGGCGTTCCGGTGCTGGACATCATGGGCCCCGGCGAGGCGCGGCCGGCGGTTCTCTCGGAGCACGCCGTCGTGCGGGAGGATCGCACCCTCATCTATCCCGCCACCCCGCAGCAGGACCTGTTCGCGGGGTAAGCCGGCGGCACGCACGGCGCTGATTTTGCGGAGACGGGATCGTACGTGCACTCCGCACATCTTCCATTTTCAGACCTACCGGCCGGGCACGCCGCCCGTCGCCGGCCGCCCGGCTATCATCGCGATGCCCAGGACCATCCTCCTCGCCGACGACCACGAGGACAACCGGCTGGCGCTGCTCACCGTGCTGGAGCGCGAGGGGTACCGCACGCTGGGCGCCGCCAACGGCCAGCAGGCGGTGGAGGTTGCCCGCGAGCACATGCCGGACCTGATCCTGATGGACCTGGCCATGCCGGTGATGGACGGCCGCCAGGCCATGCAGCACCTGCGTGCCGACCAGAAGACCGCCGGCATCCCCATCGTGGTGCTGACGGCGATGGCGCTCTCGGTAGACCGGGACCGCCTGGTGGCCGAGGGGTTCGACGGGCTGCTGATCAAACCCTGTATGCCCCCCCACCTGGTCTCCGAAGTCCGCCGCGTGGTGGGCCCGCCGGAGGATTGAGCCGGATCGCGTTTCCGATGGCCGGGTAACCTGCCGTCCGCCCGCGGGAGCGAATGAATTCGCCGCTGGAAAAACGCAAAGTCCGCCTGCGCGGACTCGGCGGCCCCGGCGGCAGCGGGCGTCCCGGGCACCTGCGCGTCCGCAACCGGTGATCCGCCGATCACCCTCTCACCCGCAGGCCCGCATCTCCTCCGAAACAAACCTTTGACGACCTCGCGGGTTCAAGGCTACCATCCACCCGAAGGAGTCCGCCGGCGGCTCCCCTCGTGTCCCTGATCCGCGCGAACCCCGACGAGCGATGTCCCGCAGCGAACCGTGGGTGGTGGTGGCGACGTTCGGCGCCGTGTGGGAGGCCGACTTTGCGGCGGAGACGCTGCGCGAGGCCGGGATCCCCGCGGTGGTGGACGGTGGCCCCAACGTGGCCATCTTTGGCCCCGGCTACCAGGGCGGAACGCAGTTCGGCGTGCGGGTGCGCGTGCCCTGGCACCGCGAGAACGACGCCCGCGACCTGCTGCAAGACGAGCCGGACCCCAATGCGGACGGTTCGGCCGATCCACTCCCGGAGGCGTCATGATCCCCCGCATCCCCCTTGCCCTGCTGGTGCTCGCCGCCGCCTGCTCCGACGGCCCCTCCAACGGCGGGCCGCCCGTGGGGGAGACCGCCATCCGCCTGCAGCGGGTGGTCGAGGGGCTGCAGTCGCCGGTGCACCTTACGGCGCCCTCGAATGATGCACGGCTGTTCATCGTGGAGCAGCCGGGGCGCATCCGCATCGTGCAGAACGGGTCGCTGCTCCCCACGCCGTTCCTGGACCTCACGGCCAGGGTCACGGCCGGGGGCGAGCGGGGGCTGCTGAGCGTGGCGTTCCATCCGCAGTACGCCACCAACGGCACCTTCTTCGTCAACTACACCGACACGCGCGGCGATACCCGCATCGAGCGCTACCGGGTGAGCGCCGACCCCAACCGCGCCGATCCCGCCAGCGCCGAGCTGGTGCTGACGGTGGCGCAGCCGTTCAGCAACCACAACGGCGGCTTGGCGGCGTTCGGGCCCGACGGCAAGCTGTACGTCGGCATGGGCGACGGGGGCGGCGGCGGCGACCCGCAGGAGACGGGGCAGGATCCGCTGCGGCTGCTGGGCAAGCTGCTGCGCATCGACGTGGACGCGGGGCGGCCGTACGTCATTCCCCCCAACAACCCGTACGCCGGCGGCAGCAACCCGCTGCCGGAGATCTGGGCGAGCGGGCTGCGCAACCCGTGGCGCTTTTCGTGGGACCGCACCGCCAACCTGCTGTACGTGGCCGACGTGGGGCAGAACCGGCTGGAGGAGATCAACGTGGTGCCGGCGGGGCAGGGCGGGGTGAACTACGGGTGGGACGTGATGGAGGGATCGGACTGCTTCGAGCCGTCCAGCGGCTGCACGCGCACGGGGCTTACGGTACCCGTGGCGGAGTACACGCACACCGACGGGTGCTCCGTCACCGGCGGGTTCGTGTACCGCGGGCAGGACATCCCGGGCCTGCGCGGCCACTACTTCTACGCCGACTACTGCCAGGGGTGGATCCGCAGCTTTCGCTACGCCAACGGCGCCGCCACCGAAGCGCGCTCGTGGGAGCTGGAGAACGTGGGCAACGTCTCATCCTTTGGCGAGGACGCGCGCGGCGAGCTGTACGTGATCTCCCACTCCGGCGCCGTCTACAAGATCGTCGCCGCGACGTAGGAAAAGACGGAGGATGCGGGAGGAAAAGACCGAGGAGGACGCGGAGCCGGATCTCTGCGTCCTCCTGTCATTTGTACCGCATCCGCAAAAACAAACAGCGAAGGTACCCCCAATCTTTTTTCGATCATCCGCCCAGGGTGAAGTAGACCACCATCGCGGCGATGATCCAGTCCCACACGGCACAGAGCGGGGGAAACCAGCGGCGGACGCCGTGCTGCACGCCGCCGGTGTGGTGCACCAGGTCCCACGCGCCGTGCAGCACGAATCCCAGCGCCAGCCACAGCGGCGTCCAGAAGAGGGAGAGCAGCCCGAACCCGATCAGCAGCGCGGCGAACAGGCCCTCGAACACCACCCGTCCGCGGCGCCCCCCGTTGAGTGCCGCGCCGTAGTAGATGCCCCCCGTGAACGCCAGCAGCAGCGCCAGCAGGTCAAAGGCGCCGTCCGGGTGCTTGATGAACAGCAGCAGGAACGGCAGCGCCAGCGCGAGCCCCGCGGCCACGGGGAGCAGCGGGGCGCGCCGGCGGGGCGGGGCGATGGATTCGGCTTGCATCCGGCTCCTGGCGGGCGGCGGTGGTCGGTTCGGTGAGACGATACGCGCCGGGCCGCGCGCTGGCTAGTTGCCGCGGTCTTTCATCCACCGGCCCACCCCTCCCTCCAACCTCCGGATGCCCGCCGGCATCCCATCACCACACGAGAGAATGCCCCCTCGTACTTTCGCACTTTCGCACTCCCGCAC
>DASQBH010000063.1:0-3644 GCA_035635315.1 Longimicrobium sp. | reverse complement strand
CTATTCCCTATTCCCTATTCCCTATTCCCTATTCCCTATTCCCTATTCCCTATTCCCTATTCCCGATTCCCTTCCCGGCCCCGCCCGTCGCCCCCCAGGTCCTCCGCCACCTCGCTCAGGTCCGTCTGCTCGCGCCGCTCCACCCGCACCACGCCCTTCACCTTCTTGATCGCGCTCAGCACGCGGTTCAGGTGCGCCAGGTTCTCCACCTCCACCACGAACTCGCCGCGCATGCCGTGCTGGTCGGCGTTGATGTCGGCGCTCTTGATGTTGGTGTTGGTGGCGCTGATGGCGCTGGCGATGTCGGCGAACAGGCCGCGGCGGTCGCTCCCCTCCATCCCCAGCCGCACGAAGAACCGGTCCGCGCCGTCGCCGTCCCAGTCGATCTCCACCCGGCGCTCGGGGTGCTCCTTGAGCTGCAGGATGTTGGGGCAGTCGATGCGGTGCACGCTCACGCCGCGGCCGCGCGTCACGTACCCGATCACCTTGTCGCCCGGCACCGGCTGGCAGCACTGGGAGTAGCGCACCATCAGGTTGCTCATCCCCTGCACCCGCAGCGGCGCCGTGGCCTGCTCGCCCCGCACCCGCGATACCAGCCGCTCGAACGCCGAAGGCGCCTTGGGCGGCTCCTCCACCGTCTCGGGCCACAGCACGCGCATCACGGCCGAGGGGCCCAGGTCGCCGCGGCCCAGCGCGGCGAACAGCGTCTCCGCGTTCTCCAGCCCCAGCGCCTTTGCCGCCTCGCCAAAGCGGTCCTCCGACACCTTCTCGCGCCGCGCCTTGCGGATCTCGCGCTCGATGAACTCGCGCCCCAGCCGGGCGCTGTCGCCGAACTCCTCTTCCTTGATCCACTGCCGGATCTTGTTGCGCGCCCGCGCCGTCTTTACGAACGCCAGCCAGTCGCGCGAGGGGCGCTGCTTGGGATCGGTAAGGATCTCCACCTGGTCGCCGTTCTTGAGCTCGCGAGTGATGGGCGTAAGCCGCCCGTTCACCCGCGCGCCGTTGCAGTGCAGCCCCACTTCGGTGTGCACCGTGAAGGCGAAGTCGATGGGCGTGGCCCCCTTGGGCAGCTGCTTCACGTCGCCCATGGGGGTAAAGACGAAGATCTCGTCCTGGAACAGGTCGATGCGGAGGAATTCCATGAACTCCTCCGGCTCCCGCGTCTCCTGCTGCCACTCCAGCACCTGCCGGAACCACGTGAGCGTCTCATCCACGTCGTCGGCGGGGCGCGGGCCGTCCTTGTACTTCCAGTGCGCCGCGATGCCGTTCTCCGCCGTGCGGTGCATCTCGCGGGTGCGGATCTGGATCTCGTACAGCCGCCCGCCCGGACCAAAGATGGTCGTGTGCAGCGACTGGTACATGTTGCTCTTGGGCGTGGCGATGTAGTCGTGGAACCGCTCCGTGAGCGGCGTCCAGCGGTTGTGGATCACCCCCAGCGCGTGGTAGCAGTCGGCGATGGTGTCCACGATCACCCGCACCGCCATCAGGTCGTAGATCTCGTCGTAGTTCTTTTCCCGCTGCACCATCTTGCGGTAGATGGACCACAGGTGCTTGGGACGGCCGGTCACCTCGCACTCGATCCCCGACCCGCGCAGCTCCGCCTCCAGCGGCACCCGCAGGTTTTCGATCCACTCCTCCCGCTCCCGCCGCTTCTCCGAGACCCGGCGCGCCAGCTCCCTGTACTCGTCCGGCTCCAGGTACTTGAAGCAGAGGTCCTCCATCTCCCACTTGATGGCGGCCACGCCCAGCCGGTGCGCCAGCGGCGCGTAGATGTCGCGCGTCTCCTGCGCGATGCGCCGCCGCTTTTCTTCGCGCAGCCAGTCCAGCGTGCGCATGTTGTGCAGCCGGTCCGCCAGCTTGATCAGGATTACCCGGGCGTCCTGCGCCATGCTCAGCAGCAGCTTGCGGAAGTTCTCCACCTGCTGCTCGGTGCTGGTGCGGAACTGCACCTTGGCGATCTTGGTGAGCCCGTCCACCACCGTCACCACCTCGTCCCCAAACGCGTCGCGCACGTCGTCCAGCGTGGCGGAGGTGTCCTCCACCACGTCGTGGATCAGCCCGCCCGCGATGGTGGCGCTGTCCAGGTGCAGGTCCGCCAGGCTCTTGGCCACCTCGATGCAGTGGACGATGTAGTCCTCGCCCGAGTGGCGCTTCTGCCCCGCGTGCGCCATGGCGCTGAACTCGTACGCGCGCGCGATCAGCTCCAGGTCCAGCCGGTCGGCGTACGGCTGAACCGCCGCGAACAGGTCCGGCGGCAGGATGGCGCGCGCGTGGTCCAGCCCGCCGTCGGTGGCGGGAAGCGCGGGGGCGTGCGAGACCATCAGCCCCCTCCCGCGCGGAAAGGGGCCGGCCGCGCGGCGGTGGGGCCGGCGCGGCGGCACGGCGGGGGTGGCGGAGCGGCGAAGTACCTCATGCAGGCAATGTAAGCGATGGGGGCGCCCGCTCACCACCCCGTCGTGAGCTGCTTCGCTTCGGAGAACGACCAGTAGCGCTGCTCGCCGATGATGATGTGGTCCAGCAGGCGCAGCCCCAGCATGGTGGCGAGGCTCGCCAGCTGCTTGGTGAGCTCGCGGTCTTCCTGCGACGGCCGGGGCTCGCCGCTGGGGTGGTTGTGCACCGCCACCAGGCTGTGCGCCCCTTCGCGCAGCGCGGGGCGAAACACGTCGCGCGGCTGCACGTGGCAGGTGTCGACCGTGCCCTGCGCCACCTTTTCGATGCGCATGAGCTCGCCCTGGGCGTTGAGCAGCACCACGTGGAACTCCTCGTGGGCCAGGTCGCGCATGCGCACGTGCAGGTGCTCGAAGACGTCGGCCGGGCAGGTGAACCGGTACACCTCGCGCCGCACCTCCTGCACGGCCCGCCTCCCCAGCTCCATGGCGGCCAGGATCTTGGCGGCGCGGGCGGGGCCGATGCCCCGTACGCTGCACAGCTGCGACGACGCCGCCATCATGATGCGCCGCAGCGGCTGCATGTCCTTGCGGCGCTTGCCCTCCGTTTCGCCCTCCTGCTCCTCTTCGCCCTGCAGCGCCCAGGCCAGCAGGTCGCCGGCCACGTCCATGGCCGAGCGCGCCGGCCGCTCGTCGGTGGCGGGCCGGCCGGTCTCGATGAGCAACGCCAGCAGCTCGCGCGACGAGAGCGACTGCGGGCCCAGCGTGCACAGCCGCTCGCGCGGCCGGTCGGTGGCCGGCCACTCCTTGATCTTCACGACGCCACAGGCGGACTCGACGGGAACGGCAAGGGCAGGCATGGGCATGCTCCGGGCGAGAGGGTACCAGCGGCCCAACGGCCACACGCGAACAAAAACCGAAGATCAAGATATGGACACCGTGCCCGAACCACCAGACCCAATTCGGAGCGCTCCCGCCGCGCCAGCCATGCGCACGAGCGGGCGCGGGAGCGCTTTGTGGACTGTCTGCTCCCGGATCCGGTAAGCCCGGCGCCCGGGTGGCGTACCGTTCGTCCGTTCGTGGAGTGGGTGGCGGTTTCTCAGGATCGCGCATCAGGTGGTGTGGACCGCTCCCTCCGGCGCGCTGCGGAGATCATCTGCCGATCCGCCCCTCCTCAAAAAACGCGGATGGCCCCCTGCCGCATTCCATCCCTCTCCCGTTCCCGACACCCCACGCCGGCTCGTGCTTCGACCCGTG
>DASQBH010000062.1:0-8610 GCA_035635315.1 Longimicrobium sp. | reverse complement strand
GGTGGGCCGCGGCGCTGGCGGCCAGCTTTGTCCTGGGGCTGGGTGTGGGGAGGACGTCGGATGCGCGCACCGCCGTGGACGGTCCCGTCGCGGCGGAGGCCGGGGGTGCACCGGTGCCGGCGGGGCCCGGGGTGGCGCCGGGACCGTCGGTGGAGGCGGGGGAGGTGTTCCACACGGCGGCGGCGCGGCACTTCGGTGCGTCCGTCCGGCACCTGGCCGCGGTGGAGGCGCAACTGCGGCAGGGGCAGGTGCCGGCGGACGTGGACCGCTGGGCGGCGGGGCTGCTGCTGGAGACGCGCATCCTGCTGCAGGGCCCGGCGGGGCAGGACCCGCGGCTCGCCCCCCTGCTGCGCGACCTGGAGGCGGCGCTCGCCGAGCTCTCCGCGCTGCCGCCCGCGGCAGGGGGAGCGGATGCGGCGCTCACCGGCCGCACGCTGGACCGCAGCCGCGTCGTCGCCCGGCTACGCGCGGCGGCGGGGGAGCGCGCGTCGTGATCCGCCGCATCGCGCTCGCCGCCCTCGGCGTCTTCGTAGCCGCGGCGCTGGGGTTCGCGCTGGGGCGGCGGACGGACGGGGTGGCGGCCCCATCCTCCGCCGGCCCCGCGCCCGAGTCGCTGTACGTGGCCGGCCGCCGCGCGCTCTCCGATGGACGGCACGCGGAGGCGGCGGTGCTGTTCCGCTGGTTGGGGGCGGGTCCGGTGTCGCCGCGGGCGGCGGACGCGCCGTACTGGGAGGCGCTGGCCCGCTACCGTGCCGGCACGCCCGGGGAGCTGCGCGTGGCGCTGCAGGTGCTGGACGCGCAGGCCCGCCGTCATCCGCAAGCGCCCACCCGCCCGGACGCGCAGGCGCTGGCGGCGCGCATCCGCGCCGTGCTGACGCGCGTGCAAGGCAGCGCCGCGTCGGTCGCGGACACGGTGCCGAACGCGGACGCCTTCTGCCGCGGTGCCGATCCCGAGGCGGAGACGACCGCGCTCTCTTCCCTGCTGGATGACGATCCGGCGCGGGCGGTGCCGGTTCTCGCCGCCCTGGCGCGGCGGACGGAGTGTCCGCCGGAGGTGCGGCGGCGCGCGGTGATGCTGCTGGCCCAGCGTCCCACCCCGGAGGGGGCGGAGGTGGTGGTGCGGGCGGCACGCGGCGATCCGTCGCCCGAGGTGCGCGCGGAGGCGGCGATGTGGCTGGGGGCCTTCCCGGCGGCGCGGGTGCTGCCGGTGCTGGATTCCATCGCCCGCCACGCGCCGGAGGACGAGCGCACAAACGCCCTGGCCGGCATGGCGCAGCTGCACACGCCGGACGCGCGCGCGGCCATCGAGCGGCTGCTGCGCGACCCCTCCGCATCGGCCGACGCAAAGGAAGAGGCGCTGCAGGCGGTGATGGGGTTCGATCCCGGACCCGAAGAGGGGGCGCTGCTGCGCGGTCTCTATCCCTCCCTCGAGGCCGGGCTCAGGCCGCTCGCCATCCAGGCGCTGGGCCACGTGCAGGATGCGCAGAACGCCGAGTGGCTGCTGCGGATGGGGCTGGACCCCGCGACGCCATCCGACCTGGCGGGGGAGGCGGTGTTCTGGTCCGCGCGGGCCGGCATCCCGCGCGAGCGGCTGATCGCGCTGTATCCCGCGCTGAAGGATCCCGCGCGCCGCGAGCGCCTGCTGCACGCCCTGAGCGAGGCCGATCCGCCCGCCCTCGACCTGCTGCGCCACGCCGCCCAGCACGACCCCGATCCCGAGCTGCGCCTGATCGCGCGCGAGTGGCTGCGCGAGCGGGTCGAACCGCATCCATAGGGAAGATCCGATGTAAATCCAGGAAAAAAGTTAGGGTACAGAGGAACGGACAAAAGCCGGAGGAACAGAGGAAACCGATCTCCCCCTGTTCCTCCGGCTGTTGTCTGTTCCTCCGTACCCTGATCTTTTCCAGAATCAGGCGCGAGAGATTCTTCCGCGTCTCCCGCGTGAACGATTCGTTCTCAGAATTCGGTGTGCGCCACGCGCAGGAGCACCTTGCCGGTGGTGCGCCGGCCCTCCAGGGCGCGGTGCGCCTCGGCGGCGTCCGCGAGGGGGAACTCGGCGCCGACGCGCACGGAAAGCTCGCCCGCGGCGATCCAGGCGAACAGCTCGCCGGCGCGCCACAGCAGCTCGTCGCGCGTGGCGGTGTAGTGCCCCAGCGTGGGGCGGGTGAGAAAGAGCGAGCCCTTCTGGTTCAGCAGCTGCGGATCGATGGGGGCCACGGGGCCGCTGGACTGGCCGAAGAGCACCATCATCCCCCGTGCCGCCAGCAGGTCCAGCCCCGCCAGGAACGTCGTCCGCCCCACGGAATCGTACACCACGTGCACGCCGCGGCCCTCCGTGAGCCGCCGGGTCTCCGCGGCGAAGTCGTCGCGGGTGTAGACGATCACCTCGTCCGCGCCGGCCGCGCGCGCCAGCCCTGCCTTGTCGTCGCTCCCCGCCGTGCCGATGACGTACGCGCCGCGCCGCTTCGCGATCTGCACCAGCAGCAGCCCCACGCCGCCGGCGGCGGCGTGCACCAGGCAGCGGTCGCCCTGGCGCAGGGGGTAGGTGGAGGCGGCCAGGTAGTGCGCCGTCATCCCCTGCAGCATGACGGCCGCGCCCTGCGACGCGCTCACCCCGGGCGGGAGCGGGACGAGCCGCGCGGCCGGGACCACGGCGTACTCCGCGTACGCGCCGGTCACCCCCGCCCACGCCACCCGGTCGCCCACGGCGACGTCCGCGACCCCCTCGCCCACGGCCGCCACCGTCCCCGCGCCCTCCTCGCCCGGCGTGGCCGGCAGCGGGACGCGGTAGAGCCCCGTGCGCTTGTAGACGTCGATGAAGTTCACGCCCGCCGCCGCGATCCGCACCAGCGCCTCGCCCGCGCCGGGGCGCGGCACGGGCACCGTCTCCATCCGCATGGCCTCCGCGCCGCCGTGCTCGTGCAGCCGCACGGCCCGCATGGTCTCCGGTATCTCGCTCATCCTCCGCTCCCCTGCCAGTCTACATTCTCCGCGCCCGACGCCGCGCGAGGCCCGGCACCGCTGAAGAGGCACGGCAAGCAACCACATCTTATCACGCAGAGCATCATACGGAATCCGGGAAAACACCTGTCATTCTGAGGGAGCGCCCATCCCGGAGCCGTGGCGTCCCCGGGCAACCCCCGGGAACCGCTTCCGACGGAAAGACCCTGCCGCCCAGCGTAAAGATTCTTCGGTCGGCGCCCTGGATTTCCAGCGGGAGGAGAGTGTCGCGCGGCGCCTCCCTCAGAATGACAGTTTAGCCGGAACCGGTATCAAAGCATCAGAGAACGCCCCATCGGTTCCTCTGATGCTCTGCGTGACATTATCCTTTTCAGGATCAGGACGATCGAGGCCCGTCCAGCAGATCGCGGTAGAAGGCGAGGGTCTGCTCGGCGATGGCGCGCCAGCTGAAGTGGGCTTCCACGCGGGCGCGGGCGGCAGCACCCATCGCGGCGCGGCGGTCGGGGTCGTCCATCAGCTCGTTGACGGCGTCGGCCAGGGCGCGGGAGAACGCCTCCGGGTCGCGCGGCTCCACCGATCCACCGCCCTCGGCTTCGATCGGCACCAGGATCCCCGTCTCGCCGGGGACCACGATCTCCGGGATGCCGCCCACCGCGGAGGCGACCACCGGCGTCTCGCACGCCATCGCTTCCAGGTTGATGATGCCGAACGGCTCGTAGACGGACGGGCAGACGAAGACGGCCGCGTGGGAGTAGAGGGTGATGATGCGCGGCTTGTCGAGCATCTCCGGGATCCAGACGACGGGCACCGCGGCGTCGTAGTTCACCTCCTCCACCAGCGCCGCCATCTCCGCGCCGATCTCCGGGGTGTCGGGGGCGCCGGCGCAGAGCACAACCTGCACGCCGGGGCGCAGGTGGCGGATGGCGCGCACCAGGTGCAGGATCCCCTTCTGCCGGGTGATGCGGCCCACGAAGAGGACGATGGGGACCTCCGGATCCACCCCGAGCTGGCGGAGGACGTCCGGGTCGTGGCGCGGGCGGTACTCGTCGGGGTCGATGCCGTTGTGGATCACCCGCACGCGGTCCGGATGGACGCCGTACAGGTTCTGCACGTCCTCCTTCATCGCCGCGGAGACGGCCACCACGCCGTCGGCGTTGCGGTACGCGGTGCCCTCGATCCAGGTGGTGACGTCGTACGCCGTGCCCAGCTGCTCCACCTTCCACGGCCGGTGCGGCTCCAGCGAGTGCGTGGTCAGCACCAGCCGCGCGCCGGTGAGCGGCCGGGCCAGCAGGCCGCCCAGGTGCGAGTACCAGGTGTGGCAGTGCACGATGTCGGGCGCGTCCACCGCCCCCACCATGGCCAGGTCGCGGAGGAGCGCGTCCAGCAGCCGCGCGTGCCGCGGGTCGCGGACGGGCAGATCGGCCTTTGGCGCCACGCCCTGCACGCGCAGGTTCCCCTCCTCCACCCGCTGCTCGCCAAAGCTGAGCACCTGGACGTGGTGCGCGCCGCCCTCGGCCGCCGCCAGCTCGCGCGACAGGTACTCGATGTGGACGCCGGCCCCGCCGTACACGTGCGGCGGGTACTCGTTGGTCAGCTGCGAAATGCGCAGCGGGCGCGGGCTCATATGACGGTGCCGTCCGGGATCTCGGCGTTCTTGACGATGACGACGATCCCGTCGCGGATGTAGAAGCCGGGCCCCTCGCCCTCCTGCACCCCCGCCGCGTTGGTGATCACGCACCGTTTGCCGATGGAGGCGTTCTTGTCGATGATGGCGCCCTCGACCACCGTGTCCTCGTCGATCCCGGGGTGCACCGGCCCTTCCACGCGGCTGCGGCTGGCCGGATCCTCCCAGCGGTAGTAGTCGGCGCCCATCATCACCGTGCGGTGGACGCGGGTGCGGGCGCCCAGGTACGAGCGGATGCCGATGACCGACTGCGTGACGTCGCTGTCGATGATGACCGACGCCTCGCCGATGATGGACGCCTCGATGCGCGAGCGGGTGATCTTGGCCGGGGGGAGCAGGCGCGCGTTGGTGTACAGCGGCATTCGCTCGTCGAACAGGTTGAACGCCGGCTTGGGATCGGTGAGCATGAGGTTGGTCTCGAAGAACGACCGCACCGTTCCGATGTCGTTCCAGTACTCCTTGAACGGGTACGAGACCACCTTCCGCTCCTGGATGGCGAGCGGGATGATGTGCTTGCCGAAGTCGTTGAGGTGGGGGTGCCCGTCCAGCAGCTCCTGCAGCACCTGGCAGTCGAAGATGTAGATGCCCATGGACGCCAGGTAGATGCGCCCCGCGCCCTCCATCTCCGGCTCCACCGGGCTTTCCTTGCCCGCCAGGTCCTCGCGCGCCGGCTTTTCGTAGAACTCGGTGATGCGGTGCTCGTCGTCCGTCTTCAGGATGCCGAAGCCGGGGGCGTCGGCGGCCGTCACCGGCGTGGCGGCAACGGTGATCTCGGCGCCCGTCTGCTTGTGGTGCTCCAGCATGAGCCGGTAGTCCATCGTGTACAGCTGGTCGCCGGACAGGATGAGCACGTGGTCGTGCGCGTAGCTGCGGATGTGCAGGTTGCTCTGCCGCACGGCGTCGGCGGTGCCCTGGAACCAGTGGTCGGAGCGGGGCGTCTGCTCGGCCGCCAGCACGGTCACAAAGCCGCCGCGAAACCGGTCGAACAGGTACGAGCGGGCGATGTGGTCGTTCAGGCTGGCCGAGTTGTACTGCGTGACCACGAAGATGCGGTTGAGCCCGGAGTTGATGCAGTTGCTGATGGGCACGTCCACCAGCCGGTACTTGCCCCCCAGCGGCACGGCGGGCTTGGCGCGCTGCGCGGTGAGCGGAAACAGCCGGGTGCCTGCACCGCCACCCAGGATCACGGCAAGAACTCGGTCCATTTTGGATGCGAGACGGATGTGAGAAGCCGACGCCGAAACGACCTGAAGCCGGCGGAGATGCACCCGCCTGCTGCAAGGTAAAGACCCGCGCGGAGCCACGATACCACCGCCGTCCGGCTCCAGCTACCCGTGAGTGCCCGCCGTGACGGAAAATGCACAAAGGCGTTCCTCGCGGAAATGCCCTTGCCAGGGAAGAACCGATGGCTCCTTCCTCGGATCCGTAAGCTCCAACGGAACGATTCACCGCTCAGCGTAAAGATTCGGTTCATCGTGGATCGGGTGCGCGCCACGCATCGCCGGAATCGCGGCGAGTTCCCACGCGCAACACCGTCTCCCGCACGTCGGCCGTGGCGGGGCGCACCACGCTTCCCTGGGGACGTCGGGAACGGGAGAGGGATGGAAGCGCGGCAGGGGGCCATCCGCGTTTTTTCGGGAAGCTCATCACCTTCCGCAGTGCCCCGCATTCCGCCATCCGGCTTCACCTGATGCGCGATCCCGTGAATCGTCCCCTCGTCCGGCCGCGGCGGGAACGCGCCGGCCTTCTCGCGCTCCGAGGCTTTGCAAGATCGCGCATCAGGTGTTCGTGAAGGCTGGGTCCGGTGTGCTTCCGGCAGGGATCGCTGCCGGCTGATGATGGAGATGAGCACGGGGGCCTCTCAAAAAAAACGCGGATGGCCCCTCACTGCGTCCGCACCATCCGCCCAACCCGACGTTCCCCGCCGATGTCCAACCCGAAACGGGGAAGCGCTCCGGCGGCAGCCGGAATGCCGCCGATCGACCCTCCATTTCCCGTGCGAAACGGCTGCAGCCCTCACATAATACCAACTCCGGCAAAAAGACTTTGCACGCAGAGTAGCAGAGAGGCAGAGTAGCAGAGAGTTTCGCTCTGCTGCTCTGCCCCTCCGCTGCTCTGCGTGAGTGCTTTTTGATTTTGCGGATCCGGTATAAGGCCGCCCTCCCCTTCCGCTTGGACGGAAATGCGCGATCCGCCGTTGCCTCTTGCCCGCGGGCGGAGGCGGTTCGTCCCGCGCGGCGGCCGTCCGTCCCCGCGGTGTACCGGCGGGGGGTGCGAAACGACGATCTTGCGCTCGGGCCGGCCGCGAACGCACGGCGTGATCCGGGGCAGCTCTCCCGCGCCGACCAGGTGCGTCCGCGGCCATTCCCCGCGTCGTGGCCGTGGCGCGCGGCGATCGTGGCCCTCCGCCCGGCGGCCATCCACCCCATCCAGGAGTTCCCCACCATGCCCAGAATCACCATCCAGCAGTTCCGCGACCGCCTGGCCGGACGCGCCGGGCAGGACGCCAGCGCCCATGCCTATCGCGAGATCGCCCGCCGTCCCGAGCTGGCGCGCGGGATGGCGCTGCGCGACTGGGTGACCTGGCCGCCGGCCGCCACGCCCCGGGCGGCCGCGTAATCCCCGGCGCCGCGGCGGGAAGGACCGTCCGCGGCGCCGGTCTCCCTCCCGGGCGACCGCCCGGCATCCACCCATACCGAGAGATCCACCATGTCCAGAGTCAGCATTCAGCAGTTTCGCTCGCGCCTTGCCGTGCCGCGCGCCGACGACGGCCCGCTCGTCCGTGCCTACCGCGAGCTGTCGCGCCGTCCGGACCTCACGGCCAGCGCGCGGATGGGTGACTGGATCCCCTGGGGCGTCACGGCCGCGTCACAGGGCGCTCCCCGCCTGGCGGGCTGGGGCGTGTGGGACGCCGTGTCCGCGAAAGGGTGAGCCATGAGCAGCGAGGAGGTGCGGCGGTACGTGGGTGGCGTGCTTCGCGCACGGGCCGAGGCGTACGATTGGGACGCGCTGCGCACCGTGGCCGGGTTCGCGGACAACCTGAGCGCGCACGGACCGTCGGAGCTGGCGGTACGGGCGTGCCGGGCGGCCGGCGGCGCGGACGAGCGGGCCTTTCCCGCCGCCGCCTCGCTGCACGCGCTGCACGTGGCCATCCACCTGGTGGACGACATCATCGATGGCGAGGAGCGCCCCTCCGTCGACCTGCCGCCGGGGCTGCGCGCGAACCTGGCGCTCGCGCTGCAGTCCATCGCCATCGAGGTGCTGGACGACGCGCCCGCGGACGTTCGCGCGGCGCTGATGGGCGCGGCGGCGGCGGCCGGGCGCGAAACGGCGCGCGGGCAGGAGCTGGACGCGCGCGGCGCCGACGGCGAGGAGGGCTACTGGCTGATCGTGGAGGCCAAGACGCCCCCCCTCTTTACCGCGGCGCTGCGGATGGGCGCGCTCCTGGGCGGGGCCCGGCCCGGGGCGGCGGAGGCGCTGGCGGCGGCGGGCGTCCCCATCGGCGTGCTCATCCAGCTCGGCGACGATCTGGGCGACGTGATGAGCGAGGTGCTGCACCCCGACTGGCAGCGCCCGGGCGACAACCTGGCGCTCCGCTTCGCGCTGGAGGCCGATCACCCGGACCGCGACGAGTTCGCCGCGCTCGTTTCGCGCGTGGGCGACCCGGCCGCGTACGCCCGCGCGCGAGAGATCCTGGTGCATTCGGGCGCGTTCAGCTTCTGCGTGCACCACATGCGCGTGGCGGCCGCCGAAGCGCGCCGCGCGGTGCTCGCCGCCCCCCTGGCCGATCCGGGCCCGGTGCTGGAGCTGGTCGACTCGCTCGCCGCGCCCATCGCCGATCTCCTTGCCCGCGCCGGCATCGACGCGCGCGACCTGGAGCCCGCGCTCGTGTAGGACCGACGGCACCCAATCCTCGGAAAAGTGGCGTGTCATCCTGAGGGAGCGCACGCTCGTAATCAGAAGTA
>DASQBH010000061.1:0-2380 GCA_035635315.1 Longimicrobium sp. | reverse complement strand
GTGGTGGCGCTAAGCGGCGGCGTGGACAGCAGCGTGTGCGCGGGGCTGGCGGCGCGGGCGCTGGGCCCGGCGCGGGTGCTGGGACTGGCCATGCCGGAGCGCGAAAGCGACCCCGGCAGTCTTGGGCTGGCGCGTGAGTGGGCCGACACGCTGGGGATCGAGCTGGTGGTGGAGGACGTGACGGCGATCCTGGAGGCGTCAGGGTGCTACCGCCGCCGCGACGACGCCGCCCGCCGCGTGGTGCCGGAGTTGGGCCCCGGGTGGCGGATGAAGGTGGTCCTTCCCGGCCTGGAGGCCGAGCGGCTGAACGTGACGCGGCTCGTGGTGCGCGCGCCCGACGGAACCGAGCGCACGGTGCGGCTCCCCGGTGACGTGTACCGGGAGATCGTGGCCGCCAGCAGCTTCAAGCAGCGCGCCCGCAAGATGATGGAGTACTTTCACGCCGACCGGCTGCACTATGCGGTGATGGGCACGCCCAACCGCCTGGAGTACGACCAGGGCTTCTTCGTAAAGGGCGGCGACGGGCTGGCCGACCTCAAGCCCATCGCTCACCTGTACAAGACCCAGGTGTACGCCCTGGCCCGCTACCTGGGCGTGCCGGAGGGCATCCTTTCCCGTCCGCCCACCACGGACACCTACACCCTGCCGCAGACGCAGGAAGAGTTCTACTTCGCCCTTCCCGCGGGCACGCTTGACGTGCTGCTGCACGCCCGCAACGGCGGCCTGCCCCCGGTCGAGGCGGCGCTGCGGGCCGGGGTGCCCCCCCCGCAGGCCGCGGCCGCGTACGAAGACATCGCCCGCAAGCGCGCGGCAACCCGGCCGCTGCACGTAACCTCGCTGCTGGTAGAGCCCGTCCCCGAGGTGGGGGACGGGGGGGAGGCGGGGTGATGTGCGGCATCGGGGGGATCGTCCGCTGCGACGGCGCGCCGGTACCGCCGTCCGCGCCGTGGGCCATGGCCCGGGCGCTGCGCCACCGCGGTCCCGACGGCAGCGGCGTGTACGTGGACGGCTCCGCCGCCTTCGCGCACGCGCGGCTCAGCGTCATCGACCCCGCGGGGGGCGGGCAGCCCATGCACACGGCGGACGGGCGGCACGTGATCGTCTACAACGGCGAGGTCTACCGCCACGCGGCGCTGCACCGGACGCTGGAAGCGCGCGGCCACCGCTTCCATACCCGCTGCGACACGGAGGTGGTGCTGCTGGGATTCGTGGAGTGGGGCGAGGGGGTGCTGGAGCGGCTGGACGGCCAGTTCGCCTTCGCCGTGTGGGACCGGGCGGAGCGCACCCTGTTCCTGGCGCGCGACCGCTTTGGGGTGCGGCCGCTGTACCACGCGCAGGTGCCCGGCGCCCTCTGCTTCGCCTCGGAGCCGGCGGCGCTCTTCGCGTCGGGGATGGTGCAGGCGGAGCCGGACCCGCGCGGCGTGGACGAGGTGTTCACCTTCTGGGGCGCGCGCGCGCCCCGCACCGTCTTTCGCGGCGTGCGGGCGCTCCCCCCGGGCGGGTGCGCGCGGTGGAGCGACGGCGGGCTGCGGGTGCAGCGCTGGTGGGCGCCGGACTTTCCCGACGCGGGGGACGACGGCGGATACCGCCCGGAGGAGGCGCTGCGGGCGCTGGACGAGCGGCTGCGCGCGGCGGTGGACGTGCGGATGCGGGCAGACGTCCCCGTGGGCGCGTACCTGAGCGGCGGGCTGGACTCCAGCGCCGTCTGCGCCCTGGCCTCCGGATCGACCCCGCACCCGCTGCGCACGTTCTCGGTGACCTTTGGCGACCCGGCGCTGGACGAGGGCGGCTTTCAGCGCGAGGTGGCGGCGCGCGTGGGATCGCTGCACGCCGCGCGCGCCGTCACCCCCGCGGGGATCGCCGCCGCCTTTCCCCACGCGGTGCGCCACGCCGGCACCCCCCTGGTGCGCACCGCCGCCGCGCCGATGTACCTGCTGGCCCGGCTGGCGCGGGAGCGCGGCATATCCGTCGTGCTGACGGGCGAGGGCGCGGACGAGCTGTTCCTGGGCTACGACCTGTTCCGCGAGGCGGCGGTGCGCCGCTTCTGCCTGCGGCGACCGGGCTCGCCCGCGCGCCAGGCGCTGTTCGGGCGGCTGTACCCGTACCAGGCCGGCCCGCGCGGCGAGTTCTGGCGCCGCTGGTTCCTGGCGTACGACGACACGGCGGATCCCCTCTTCAGCCACCTCCCCCGCTTTGCGCTCACCCGCCGCGTCCGCGACTTCCACGCGCCCGACGGTCGCGCGGCGGCGGACGGCGATCCGCTGGCGGAGCTGCGGGAGGCGCTGCCGGAGCGCTTCGGGCGGTGGGCGCCGGCGCACCAGGCCGCGTACCTGGAGCTGGTGACGCTGCTGGAGCCGTACCTGCTGGCCGCGCAGGGGGA
>DASQBH010000060.1:0-4573 GCA_035635315.1 Longimicrobium sp. | reverse complement strand
GCGCGGGATCGCCCAGCACCCGCGCGCGGCGCCCGGCCACGGTGGTGTCGCGCACCTGCGCCTGCGCTTCGGTGGCGAGCAGGGCGGCGCCGCACAGGGCTGCCGTCATCCAGTGGCGCATCATCGTCCTCATCTCCCGGGCGGGTTGGCCGGCTCGGGCTCGCCCGCCGGCGGTTGGGTCGTGTTCGTACGGATCTGCACGGGCGCGCAGAGCGCCGGGTCCGCGGCGGCCAGCGCGGCGATGCACTCCACGCTCAGCCAGCCGCGGATCTCGATCCCCACCCGCACGTCGCGGTAGGTCACGCCGGGCTGCACCGGGTCCGGCAGGTTGGTGCGCTCCGTCACGATCACCGTGTCCAGCGCGGCGCACCCGTTCAGCCGCACCGTTGCCCGCGGCTCGCTCTCGAAGCGCACCTCGCGCGCGGAGGCGGAGGCGATGATGACCAGGTCGGGCGCGCGCCCCTGCGCCCGCGCGGAGTCCGTGTTCACGGGGAGCCCCGCGCACTCCTGCGCCGCCGCGGGCGCGCACGCCAGCGCCGCGCCCACGATCGCCGTCATCCAGCCCGTCCGTCGCAGCCGCATCGGGGTGCCGTGCAGGTGAAGGATGCCGTGCTTCCGGGGGCGTGGCCGGTGTCAAGTTCCATGCCTCGGAAACGGACGAAAATCCGGCAGCCTTCTTGCACCGCGCCCCGGCCGCCGGAGCCCCAAGCGGGCCGGCCACGGTGCACCGGAACGGGAGACGCGCGATGCGCAGGTCGATGGGATGGGTGGCGCTGGCGGCGGCGTTCGCGCTGCCGGCCGCCGCCGCGGGGCAGCAGCAGCAGGGGTTCGGCGCGGAGTGCCAGCCGGAGGCGCGCGCCGCCGGCGGTCCGCGCGCCGAGCACCGCGAGTACGACGTGATCGTGGACGTGCCCAACCTGTGCGTGCAGCGCATCCGCCTGAACGTGCAGAACGTGGATGCGCGGCTGGCGCTCAACGCCCGCGTCGCTAACCTGGTGAGCGTGCGCGCCGGCGCCGACGTGCACATCGGCGAGGTGGACCTGGGGATCAACGGCGTGCGCGCGCAGGCGCTGCTGCTGGTGGACCTGGACAACGTGGTCTACGTGGTGGACCGCGCCCTCCAGTTCATTGACGACAACCCGCAGATCGTCTCGCAGCTGGTCGGCACCGTGCAGAACACGCTGGGCACCGTGGGCGGCGTGGCCAACACGGCGCTGCGCCCCGGCGGCGTGGCGGACCAAGCCGTGGGCGTGGTAGGGCAGACGCTCAACAACGTCACCGCACCGGGCGGCGTGCTCTCGCAGACCGTCAACACGCTGGGCCAGACGGTGCAGCGCACCCTGGACACCAGCGGCAACATCGTGGAGCAGACGCTGAACACCGCCGGCGGCGTGGTGAGCACGCGCACCGTGGGGCGGCTGCTGGACCTGCCGGTGATCCGCGAAAGCACCAACTCCGCCGGCCAGACCGTGCGGCAGGTGCGCGACCAGAGCGGCGCCGTGATCGAGCTCATCGTCGACAACGCCGGCCGCGTCGTCCGCAGCCGCGTGGTGCAGCCGGCCCCCAACCGCCGCTGATCCCGCATCGCCGGCGCTGAATCCAGGAACGGGAGGCCGCAGGGTCTCCCGTTTTGTTTTCCGCCGCCGCATCATCATCGTTCGCTTCCTCTCCCCCGCCCGACGCGATGTCGCCCGCCGCCCTCACCCGCATCTCCATCATCATCCCCGCCCTGAACGAAGCGGCGGGGATTGCGCAGACGCTGCGGCCGCTGCAGCCGCTCCGCGCGCGCGGCCACCAGGTGGTCGTGGTGGATGGCGGCAGCGCGGACGCCACGGCGGAGATCGCCCGCCCCCTCGCGGACCGCGTGATCGCGTCGCAGCCCGGCCGCGCGCGGCAGCAGAACGCCGGCGCCGAAGCGGCCACCGGTGACGTGCTCCTCTTTCTCCACGCCGACACCCTGCTCCCCGCGGATGCGGACGGGCGGGTGATCGATGGGTTGATGCGGAGCGGGCGCGGCTGGGGGCGGTTCGACGTGCGGCTGAGCGGGCGCGCGCCGGCGCTGCGGATGGTGGAGCGGATGATGAACCTGCGGTCGCGCCTCACCGGCATCGCCACCGGAGACCAGGCGATCTTCGTCCGGGCCGACTGGTTCCGGCGCGCGGGCGGCTTTCCGCAAATCCCGCTGATGGAAGACGTTGCGCTGTCGAAGGCGCTCCGCCGTATGGGCCCGCCGCTGTGCCTGCGCGACCGCGTGCGCACCTCCAGCCGCCGCTGGGAAGAGCGCGGCGTGCTGCGCACCATCGTGCTGATGTGGCGCCTGCGCGCGGAGTACGCGCTGGGCGCCGACCCCGCCCGCCTGGCGGAGCGCTACCGCTGATGTGCGTCGCCTGCGGACGCGAAGGCGCAGTGGGTGCGGATTAAAGCGGCTGAAGAATCCCTTTCCGGAGCGCTGCGCGGGGAGAGTTCGGGATCGTGTATGCAGGATGCGGGTTTTTTAGCCTTAACAGAATTCTTGACGGATTAAGCGAGTGTGATTACGTTGTGTCCCAATTCGGTTATCCTCCCGATCGCAGATCTCCGACCGCGGCACGTTCCTCAGGTTTTCCGGTGGTCCTCTTCCAAGCCTTCCGGCTGCTCCTGAACCCGACACGCCAGACACCGGTCGCATAGCACCGGCCCGTCCATTCCGGCGGCCGAATGCCCCGCGTGGGGGGCGCATCAACCCACGCAGCCTTGCCGGGCGACGGACGCCTGCCCGGAGAACAACCAGTTTTGGGAGCACTGCCATGCGCAACGTAGGTACCGTCAAGTGGTTCAACGACGCCAAGGGGTTCGGGTTCATCACGCCCAAGGACGGAAGCGGCGACTGCTTCGTTCACTACTCCGCCATCCAGGGAAGCGGCTTCCGCACCCTGGTGGAGGGTGACGAGGTCGAGTTCGACCAGGTGGACGGTGCCAAGGGCCCGGCCGCGGCCAACGTCGCCAAGGTCGGCGCCTGAGCCGACGCGCTCCCTGACGAAAGGCGCCGCCGTGGACCTGCTCCACGGCGGCGCCTTTCATTCGGGATCAAAATTGTCATTCTGAGGCCCGCCCACCCCACCTTCAGCCCCTCGCACCACCGGTCGCAGGGCCGAAGAATCTACCCTCCGCCTCCTCGAACCCGGACGCGGCAGCCCGCGCGGCACTCGCGGCCGGGACATCGCCGGACAGAGCCTGTGGCGGATCGGATGGAGCCCCGTCGGCGCGGGCAGGGAACGCCGCGTCCCTCCCCGGAGCGAATGAATTCGCCGCTGGAAAATCGCAAAATCCGCCTTCGCGGATTGTAGCCGCGAGTTCCTCGCGAATCGGCCATCCACGAGCATGCTGACGGTAGATTCCTCGGTCGCGCGCCGGGTCCGGTGGCAGGGGGGGCGCGGCGCTCCCTCGGAATGACAATCGTTTGCGCGAAGCGCCCATGAAGGTGAAGCCCCGTTCGGCGAGCGCAAGCGAGCCGAGACGGGGCTTATGGCCTTTCTAGCCGCGGGCTTTAGCCCGTGGCGACCTGCGGGCGTGGCGACCCGGGACGCGGCCCTCTACCTCAAAACTCCCCAATCATCCCGATCTCCGTCTTCAATTCATACCCCAGCTCCCGCTTAACCGTCTCCTGCGCCAGGTCGATGAGCGCGCGCACGTCCTTCGACGTGGCGCCGCCCAGGTTGACGATGATGTTGGCGTGCTTGTGGAAGATCTGCGCGCTTCCGAGCACGTGTCCCTTCAACCCGCACTGGTCGATCAGGCGGCCGGCGCCCACGCCTTCGATCTTCTGGAAGATGGAGCCGGCGCTGGGGTACAGCCACAGGTCCGGGTGCCGGTCGTCGCGCCACTGCAGGTTCTCGCGGATGGTGTCGCGCATCACCTCGCGCGGCGTGGGCTCCAGCGAAAAGGTCACGTCCAGCACCACATCCTTCCGAAAGTGCAGGATGCTGGTGTCGTAGCCGAACTGGAAGTACGCGTTGTCGACCTCGCGCACCTCCCCTTCTTCGGAGAGAATCGTGGCACCCTCTACCACTTCCTCGATGAACATCGTCCGCTCGCGCTCCGGCGGCGGGCTCAGGAAGTGGAGGTTCTGCCACACCGCGCCGCCCACCGTGCTGGGGATGCCCACGTAGTGCTGCAGCCCGCCCAGCCCGCGCGCCACCGTCATCTGGATCAGGTCGTGGTAGATCTTTACGCCGGACCCGGCGCGGACGCGGGTGTCGTCCAGCCACTCGATGGTGTCGACGTCGTTCTTGATCACCAGCCCGCGAAAGCCGCCGTCGCCCACCAGGATGTTGGCGCCCAGGCCCAGCAGAAAGAAGGGGATCTCCAGCTCGCGCGCCGCCAGCACGGCGTTCGCCAGCTCGTCCTGGGTCAGCGCGCGGTACATCAGGTCTGCCGGCCCGCCGATCTTGAACGTGGTGTGCGGCGCCAGCGGCGCGGCGCGCTCCAGGCGTCCGGCGCCCAGGCGCTCCGCCAGCGCGTCCACGTGCAGGTCCAGGGCTTTCGTCACGGGCATCCGGTCGCGATGTTGGGGGATGAGGGGCGCGGCACGCTC
>DASQBH010000059.1:0-5261 GCA_035635315.1 Longimicrobium sp. | reverse complement strand
CTCCCGCTTGCGGGAGAGGGTGCGAGCCTAAGCGAGCGGGTGAGGGCCCCCCAGCGGGAACGCGCCGGTACCTCGCCCTCGGCCGCTCCCGCACTCCCGCACTCTTCCCCGATGCAACGCTTCCTGCAGGTCGTACCGTCTTCAGGCTGAGACGAACGAAAATCCCCGGGCAAGGTGACCCGTTGCACGCTGCAGCCGCCGATCCGCTGGTGCCCCGTCTGCGGGGCGACGACCCCGACGCACGGCGCGCGCTGTTCGAGCGCGAGGGGCCGCGCGTGTGGTCGCTGGTCTACCGGCTGTGCGGGGACTACGACACGGCGCAGGACGTGACCCAGGAGACGTTCCTGGCCGCCTTTCGCAAGATCGGCCGCTTTGGCGGGACGGGGACGCTGCGCGGATGGCTGTGCAGCATCGCCATCAACCTGCTGCGCGACCAGCAGCGGACGCAGCGGCGCCGGACGGAAACGCTGGCGCGCTTTCCCGTTTCCGAGGCGGCGGACGCGCGCACGGGCGAGCCGTTTGTGCAGCGGCGGGTGAACGCGGCGGTGGACGCGCTGGGCGACAAGCTGCGCGTGGTGCTGCTGATGCACGACGTGGAGGAGTACACGCACGAAGAGATCGCGCAGGCGCTGGGGATCGCCCCCGGCTCGTCGCGCGCACGCCTTTCCCGCGCCCGCGCGCTGCTGCGCGACGCGCTGGCGGACCTGGCCCCGGAGGATGCCCGATGAACCCCGACGACGACCGCGCACCCGACGAGGTGCGCCGCGCCCTGGCCGGCTACCGCCCTCCGCCGCCCATGCCGGCGGAGGAGATGTGGAACGCCATCGAGGCGGGGATGGACGCCGCGGATCCCCATCCGCCGATCCCGCTCTCCCCGTGGACGCGGCGCATCCGCCCGCGGGTGGTGACGGCGCTGGCGGCGTCGCTGGCGCTGTTCATCGCGGGGAGCGGCGTGGGCTACGGCGTGGCGCGCGCCCGAGAGGATGCGCCGGAGCGGATCGCGGATGCCGGCGCGGCGGAGACGCCGGTGCTGTACCGCGTCACCTGGTTCTGAGGGGAGGCGATGATGACCTGGATTCGTGTCGCGCTGCTGTGCGCGGTGCCGCTGCTGCTCTCGGCGTCGTCGGTGTCTTCCGCGCCGGCGGCGCAGGGCGGGTGCGGGGCGCAGCCGGTGCGCGGCCACCTGGGCGTGCGGATCGCCTGCGACTGCACGGTGAACTCCGCGCCCTCCGCCGCGCGGCCGTGGCGCTTTCGTTCCGCCATCCTCGTGGACGCGGTGGAGGACGGCGGCCCCGCGGCCGGCGTGCTGCGCCCCGGTGACGTGATCGTGGCGGTGGATGGAGCGCCGGTGACGGAGGCGGAGGGCGCGCGGCGGCTGTGGGAGGTGCGGCCGGGCGAGTCCGTGCGCCTCTCCATCGAACGCGGCGGTCGGAGGATGGACGTCACCCTGCGCGCGGCGGCGATCTGCGCGGACGACCGGCGCGCGATCGGGTCGTACGCGCCGGCGGTGGTCGCGAGTGGGGAGATTCCGGGGCCGGCATCCGCGCAGCCGACGCCGGCGCCGCGAGCCGCGCCCGGGCCGCCGTCATCCACCCCCGTGCCGGTGCCGACGACGCCGGACCTGCAGCCGGAGGGGTGGCTGGGGTTCGGGCTGGCGTGCAACCAGTGCGGCTGGGCGCGCGAGGGCGGCGATGCGGCGCCGTACTGGGAATCGGAGGCGGAGCCCATCCTTTACACGGTGCAGCCCGGGAGCCCCGCGGCCCGCGCCAGCCTGCGCGAGGGCGACGTGCTGACCCACGTGGGCACGCACCCCATCACCTCGCGCGAGGGCGGGCGCGCGCTGGGCGCGGTGCGGCCGGACGAGCGCCTGGCCCTCCGCCTCCGCCGCGGCGGGCGGGTGGTGGAGGCCACGCTGGTAGCCGGGCGCCGCCCCGCCGCGGCCGCGCCGCCCGCCGTGCGCTACGCGGGGCAGGTGGGCGGCGTGCGGGTCGAGCTGAGCGGCGCCTCCCCCTCCGACGTGTCGGTGGACGAGACGACGGGGGAGATGTCGATCACCGTCAACGGCGCCACCGTCCGCCTGCGGCCCCTGGACTGACTCCGAGGGTGTTGCCAAAGCTCCCACATCAACCAGTCATCCTGAGGGCGGCGCCGCGGTGCAAATTGCTCGTACGATGGATCTTGGCGCCGACCGAAGGACCTTGCCGGCAGAGCCGAGGGGCTGGACCTGCGCTCTGCAGCTTGCCTCCTGGTGGCTGAGAGAAGGTCCTTCGGTCGCGCGCAAAGTCCCATGTGAAATCTGGTTATCCGTGGTGCGCTCCCTAAGGATGACTGATCTCGGGTTTTCCAGGTTGAACAGGCTGGTCCACACCCTCTGACGAACGACAGGTGCGCGACGCGCGCATCCGCATCCCATCTCAACAGAAAGCGCTGGACGATGAACATCTCCCGAATCGCGGGGGGCGCCGCCGCATTGCTGTTTTCCGCCACCGCGCATGCCCAATCGACGACGGCGTTCGTGGACGTGAACGTGGTGACGATGCAGGACGAGCGGGTGCTCCCCCGCCGCACGGTGCTGGTGCGCGACGGGCGCATCGCCGCCATCGGGCCGGTGGACAGCGTCGCCGTGCCGGACGATGCCGTGCGCGTCCCCGGCGGCGGGGCGTACCTGATGCCGGGGCTGGCGGACATGCACGCGCATCCGGTGGATCCGCTCCTCCACCCGCTCTACCTGTCGTATGGCGTTACCACGGTGCAGTACCTGAACGCCTTCGACGAGGTGCTGGACTGGACGGCGGACGGGCCCGGTCCGCGGATCGAGCCGTGCGCGGGGCCGCTGACCGGCGTGCGGACGGCGGAGGAGGCGCGGCGGACGGTGGCGGCGCACGCGGCGGGTGGCTTTCGCTGCATCAAGATCTACGACGACGTCTCCGCCGAGGCGTACGCCGCGCTGGCGAACGAGGCGCGGGCGCGGGGGATGCGCGCCGTCGGCCACATCCCCCGCAACCTGGGGTGGCGCGACCTGCTGGCGGCGCGGCCCGCGGCGGTGGCGCACGCGGAGGAGTTCCTGTACTCGCCGATCGAGTCGGCGGCGGACGTCGACAGCATCGTGGCGGGGATGCGGGACGGCGGGATCGCGCTGATCACCACGCTGACCAACTACGACCTCATCTCGCGCCAGCGCGTGGACCTGCCGGGGCTGCTGGCGGCGGACCTGCGGCACGTGCCGGCGGTGGAGCGCCGCGTCTGGGCGGCGGGGCGCAACCGCTACCTGCGCTCGTCCACGCCCGTGCCCACCCAGCGGCGCCTGCTGGGCTTTCAGCGCACGCTGGTGCTGCGGATGGCGCAGGCCGGGGTGCCGGTGCTGCTGGGGACGGATGCGGGGAACAACTTCGTGCTCCCCGGCGCCAGCGTTCACGACGAGCTCGGGCAACTGGTGCGCGCGGGGCTCACGCCGTACCAGGCGCTGCGCGCGGCGACGGTGGCACCCGCCGCGTTCCTGGGCGCGGCGGACGGGGCGGGGACGGTGGCGGTGGGCGCGCCGGCGGAGCTGCTGCTGGTGCTGGGGAACCCGCTGGACGATGTGGCGAACGCGGCGCTGATCGCGGGGGTGGCGTCCGGTGGCCGCTGGCTCCCCGCGGACTCGCTGCAGGCGCTGCGCGCGGCCGTGGCGGCGGCACTGGAGCCGGAGGCGGTGCTGGTGCGGCGGATGGAGGCGGATGGGGTGGATGCGGCGCTGGCGTGGCTGGCGAACGCGCCGGCGGCATCGATCCGGCCGCGCGCGCTCAACGAACTGGCGTACCAGCTGTGGAAGCTGGAGGACCGGCTTGCGGACGCCATCCGCGTTTTCGAGGCGAACGTGCGGCTGCACCCGGAGTGGGCGCCTGGCCTCGAGTCGCTGGCGGAGGCGCGTGCGGCGGCCGCGAGGTGAGCCATAGGGGAGAGGGGGGTCAGATGACCCGTTTGGTTTCAGACGTTTCCCGTAGATTGCGCCACACGTGCGAAAGGACACGCACGAAACCCGAGCCTTTCTCTCCAGGAGTACCCGGATGAAGACATTCAAGCTGAACCTCGACGACCTGACGGTGGTGTCGTTCGAGGCGGTGGCGCGCCAGATCATGGGGACGACGCAGGGCGCGGCCGTCTCGCGGCAGTGCACCGACTACTACACGGGCTGCACGCTCGTGGACTGCTGATTCCCTCGCACTACTGAGGACAGCCACCATCGTGAAGCGCCGGCCGGTTCCGTCTCGGAGCCGGCCGGCGCTTTTCGCATCCATCGAAACGAGCGGGGCCACTTGCCCGGAGCGCGGCGAAAGCACATCAGTAGTCGCATCGAAGGTTTCCCTTTCCGCTCCGCTTTCCGCGCGCGAGGCTACGATGCGGCACGCCCTCCTGCTCATCCTCTGCTCCACCCTGACGGCCTGCGCCACCAACCCGGGCGGCATGACGCTGCAGCCGCACCGCAGCGTGGACCTTACCCACGCGTTCGGCGAGCGGACGCTGTACTGGCCCACGGCCACCAGCGGGTTCACGCTGGACCGGCAGAGCTTCGGCACCACCCCGGGCGGCTGGTTCTACGCCTCCAACGCGTTCTGCGCGCCGGAGCACGGGGGCACGCACCTGGACGCGCCCATCCACTTCTTCGAAGGACGCCAGACGGCCGACCAGGTGCCCCTGGACCGGCTGGTGGCGCCCGCGGTGGTGATCGACGTGCGCGACCGCACGGCATCTGACCCGGACTACCGGCTGACGGCGGCGGACGTGGCGGCGTGGGAGCGGCGGCACGGGCGCATCGCTGCGGGGACCATCGTGCTGCTGCACACGGGGTGGGGCGCCCGCTATCCTGACCGCCTGCGCTACTTTGGCGACGACACGCCGGGCGACGCGTCGCGGCTGCACTTTCCCAGCTACGGCGAGGACGCGGCGCTTCTGCTGGTGCGCGAGCGCGGCGTGGCGGCGCTGGGGGTGGATGCCGCCTCCATCGACTACGGCCAGTCGACGGATTTTCGCGTCCATCGCGTGGCGGCGGAAGCGAACGTGCCCGGGCTGGAGAACCTGGCGAACCTGGACCAGCTTCCACCCCGTGGCGCCCTGGTCATCGCGCTGCCGATGAAGATCGAGGGTGGCTCGGGCGGACCGCTGCGGGCGATTGCGCTGCTGCCGAGGTGAGGGGACAGGGAATAGGGAATAGGGAATAGGGAATAGGGAATAGGGAATAGGGAATAGGGAATAGGGAATAGGGAATAGGGAATAGGGAATAG
>DASQBH010000058.1:0-7430 GCA_035635315.1 Longimicrobium sp. | reverse complement strand
AGGTGGATTGGGGAGGGGAGATGGCGGGGATCGAGCGCGGCGACGAGATCGACGGGACAACTTGATGTCGAAAGCGCCCGCCGACAACGAAAATCTGGCGGCAGGCCCGGAGACCGTGGTGGCGGACGGTCGATCGCTCGTGGACGCTTGTGCGCCGGTCGATGGGTCACCCATGTTCCGGGGCCGTGCTGAACGTTGCCGGGCTCGAGCGGGCTGCCGGCCTGGTCCGGCTCCGGTTGTCCGTGCGAACCGCAGCCGGTTCGCGGACCCATGGCTTCCTTTCCCCACCGGCAGGCGCAGATCCAGATGAGCGAGGCGCAGCACACCAATCCACTGCATGGGATCACCCTCCAGGCGATGGTCGAGCACCTGGTGGAGCGGTACGGCTGGGACGGGCTGGGCGCGCGGATCACCATCCGCTGCTTTACGCACGATCCGAGCGTCAGCTCGTCCCTCAAGTTCCTGCGCAAGACGCCGTGGGCGCGCGCCAAGGTGGAATCGCTGTATCTGCACTCGGTGGCGCATCCGCGAAAGAGCGCCGCGGCGCCGGCTGGCGATCCGCCGCCCCCGGGGTGACGGAGGGTCACGCCGGTGCCCGGAGGACAGTCCGCCGGGTCCGCTCTGCCTCGTGGGATTCCGGAGACGTCGCCGTTCTGGCGAGCTGAACGTTTACGGAACACCTCCGCGCTCCACGCCCGCGGACGTGGATGAAACCGCTTGAATGGGAGGCAACCATGAGATCGGCCAGCGCATTCTGGTTCGTCCTCGCGGTCCTGGCGGCGTGCGCACCGCCCCCGAGCCCGGCGCCACAGCAGGGTCCCCTGGAGTGGCACGGCGAGATGATCGAGAGAGGCGGCTACGCGATTACCGGCGCGGGCTACGTGCAGAACCGGTACGGACGGATCGTGGCAATGGCCATGCTGTTCAACGCCACGCCGGGGCAGGAGTTGCCCTGGCACGTGCACCGGGGCACCTGCGGCGTTCCTGGCGGCCCCATCGTTGGGCCGGACTCCAGCTATCAACCGGTAACGGTGGCCGCGGACGGGTCAGGCGTAAGATCGGCCGAGGTTCACGGGATGCGCCTGGATCCCACGCAGCGGTACAAGCTGGACGTTCACCGCTCTCCCGACGAGATGGACGTGATCGTGGCGTGCGCCAACCTGACGGCCCGCCCGCTGGGCAGCCGTAATCCGTAAAGCCGGCCCGCCCGGGCAGCGGCTGATCCCGCATCCCCGGAACTCTGAACCGCGGAGCGCACGTGCCGGGCGACCGGGAGCTCATGCGGATGCACGTGGATGCGCGAGAAGGTTGCGTGCTCCACAACCGCTTCCTACATACTAGTTCTAACCGCGAGCACGACGCCAACAACATTCACCAAACAATGCGGCACGATGCTCAATCGACTTCGCAATCTTTTCGTGTCCGGGGCAGGGTGGAGTTTCAGCGCCTCTGTGCCATCATGTGATCGGGGAGCAGCTTCCGAAGGCGAAACGGTGATTGTCTCAGCGACGGTGTTGAACACCGGGTTACGCCGAGGCACCGTCTACGCGCGCTTGTTCATCGCGGATTCATATGACAGGGGCCGGCCGGTGTTCGACTCACACCGGGATCTCGAGCCGGATGCACGATTATCATTGCGTCTTCCCAGAATCGACCCAGGGCTGGAAAGAACGGTTTCGTGGCGATGGACGGTGCCACCTGGCATCGCCAATCGTCACCTGGATCTTCGTCTGCAAGTCTGGAATCCACATTTGCTCTTTGGTGGACCAAGGGCATACATGTTCCATGACACAGGGTGGGTAGATGGCTTCGAGGTGCTCACCTCGTCGAAAACGACACGGCAGCCAGTGTTTATCTCTTATTCACATGACGGTCACGACCACATTCATTGGGTCAGGGAACGTAGCGAGGAGCTTCGTCGTCACGGGGTGCCGACAATTCTGGATCAGACGGAACTCCGCCCAGGGCAGGATATTTCCCACTTTGCCGAGACAGCAGTGACTCGGGCCGGTGTTCGCCTGCTGGTCTGCTCAGAGGGTTACACGCAGAAGGCAAACACGCGCCAGCCCGGCGGTGTCGGCTTCGAAACCGTCGTCTCCTCCAAGCAATATTACCACACGCCACCAGAAGAGCGGATCCGGTTTGTACCCGTGGTTCGCAACAACCCACTGCCCGTTGCGCAGAAGCTGCCAACGTATTTGGGAAATGCCTTCTACATCGACATGGAAGGCTCCGAATGGCGCGCCGAGCCGATGCAACGCCTGCTCGCGTCAATCATTCCGCTGCTCGAGGTGCCGGCGCCCTGAGCGCGCCGACGACTAGCCCAGAGTCCTTGCCTACCGTGCGTCCGTATTTTCCTGGTGATGCGCTGATCATGAACCCGGTTCGGGAGGCTCAGATGCGCCACGGCGTTCTCGTCATCCTTTCCCTCGCCGTTCTCTGCGCTCCTCTGCATGCGCAGGACGCCTCGCGCCTTCAGCCCGGAGATCGCATCCGCGTCACCGCACCCCAGGCGTTCCGGACGCCGGTCACGGGCACCGTGGCGGAGACAGCCCCGGACGTGCTCACGCTGGCCCGCGGCGGGGGCGCCGTAGATACCGTGAACATTCCCATGGCGCTGGTCCGGAAGGTGGAGGTCAGCCGGGGGCACCTTTCCCGGGGGCACGGCGTGCGCCGCGGCGCCGTACAGGGCCTGGCCGCCGGTGTGGTGGTAGGCGCCCTGGTCGGCGGAATTCTCGGCGTGGGTGTGGACGCGCGGGAGGGGGAGAACGTGAACGAGGTTTCGGAAAGCTTGACGTCCGCGGCGCAGTTCGGCGCGATCGGACTCGTTGCAGGAGGGTTGATGGGGATGCGGGAGCGCGAGCGCTGGGAGCGGCTTGCACTCCCCGATGTAAGCGTCGGTATGCAGGGCCGGTCGCAGGTGCTCACCTTCTCGCTCAGGATCTGACCCCTTTCTCCGCCGGCCAGCGGAAGCAGACGGGCGCTGGCCGCGCATCCTCGGTGGGAGGCAGAATCCACCGTTTCCTGCCACTCCGCCCGCCCGAATCCACACCGGAGACACCGACCCATGAACGGCTACTGGGGCCCTTTCACGCAGGCGCCGAACCTCCTCATCCTCCTGACCGACCAGCAGCGGACGGCGCAGCACCTTCCCGCGGGGTGGGTGCAGCAGAACCTGCCCCACCTCTGGGCGCTCATGCAGGGCGGCGTGACCTTTCCCAACGCGATGACCAACACCACGGCGTGCTCTCCCGCGCGGGGGACGCTGTGGACCAGCACCTTTCCCATGATCAACGGCGTGGAGAGCGTTGGGCAGACGCTGGTCATGACGGACACCCTCACCACGCTGGGGCTGGCGCTCGCCAGCTACGCGCCGGAGGGCGTCACCTACAACATCGCCTACAAGGGCAAGTGGCACCTGGACGGCAGCTTCGAATCGGGGCAGACGCTCGAGTACCAGAAAACGGAAGGACGCGCGCAGCAGACGTCCGACAACCAGACGATGGAGGAGACGTACGGCTTTCCCGGGTGGACGTCGCAGGACTTCGGCACCGCCATGCAGGCGGAGCTCAACGGCTGGCAGAGCGGACCGGTGACCGTTTCCGCGGCCGCCGTCAACACCATGGGCGGCGGCGGAGGAGGCAACGACCAGCGGGTGGCGACGGGGCTGAGCTACGTGACCGGCGGGACGGTCGAGGGCGCCAGGCAGTGGCTGGCGGCGCAGGCCAACAACGATCCGGCCAACCCCTTTTGCCTGGTCGTTTCGCTGCTGAACCCCCACGACGTCTTCGTGTCGCCCGCGGGCTACGCCTCGGCGGGTTACCCGCCGATCGAGAGCGGGCCCGACGCGGGCAAGTATCCCTGGCAGGTGGCCCCGTTCACGGAGATCACCGATCTGCCGGAGAGCTACGACCTGACCGCGGACGAACTGGCGAACAAGCCGTCGATGCAGGACAATTTCCGCTGGACGCCCGCCCAGGACGCCGCGCAGAAGGCCCAGCGAAGCGCCGCCGCGCTCGACTACCTTCGCTTCTACGCCTACCTGCAGACCCTCTCCGAAAGGCTCATCGGACAGGTCCTGTCGAAGCTGACGGAAGAGATGGCGGCGAACACCCTGATCGTGCGCCTGGCGGATCACGGCGAGATGGGCATGTCCCAGGGCGGCATGATCGAGAAGGAGCACCAGGCGTACAACGAGACGCTGCTGGTCCCCATGGTGTTCAGCCATCCGGGCCTGCCCCAGGCTGCCGTATGCACCGGCCTCGCGGGCCTCATCGACGTGCTGCCCACCCTGGCCGAGGTGTGCGGGCTCACCATCCCGTCCAGCATCCAGGTGCAGGGCACCAGCCTGGCCGGCGCCATCCTGGCGGGGGCGTCGGGCTCCACCTACAAGCAGCTCCTCTTTGCGTCCAACGACGCCGGCGTGATGATCCGCGCGCTGATCGACGACAGTGCGTACAACGCCAAGTACGTGGTCAGCTCCGACGGCACGGGCTGGCAGTGCGAGCTCTACGACTTCAGCTATGACCCCGCCGCCGGCGACCCGTGGCCGCCGGAGATCGTCAACCAGATCCCCGTCGACGGCCTGCGGAACGGCTCCCCCGCATCCACCCCGGCCATCCAGGCCACATGGCACGCGATGCACGCCGACCTCACCACCGCGATGACGGCCACGAAGACGACCCCCGCGGGGTGGCCGGCCGCTCCGCCGGCCACGATTTCGGGTTGATCATCGGGCCGTGCGCGTTCCCTGAGCGGCGGCCGCTTCGTGGCTACCTCTCATTTGACGAGCGATGGACTACAGGATCACGCTGGAAGCGGACGACAGCGGCGGCGAGGTGCCGCAGGCGGTGCGCGCCGGAATCCGCGGCGCGGACCCGGCCGACGTGCCGGCGCGCGACTGGGTGCCGATCTGCCTGGCACTCCGCGACGCCGAGGGCACCATCCTGGGCGGCCTGTACGGGGCCACGATGTGGTCGTGGCTGATGATCGACGGGCTGTGGGTGGCGGAGGAGCTGCGCGGAAAGGGGTTCGGCAGCCGGCTGCTGCGAGAGAGCGAGCGGATCGCCGCGGAGCGGGGGTGCGGGGGCGCCTGGCTGGGCACTTTCGACTTCCAGGCGCGGGCGTTCTACGAAGCGCACGGCTACACCGTCTTTGGCGAGCTGCCCGGGTGCCCGCCGGGTCACACGCACTTCCACCTGCAGAAGCGCTTCGGCCCCCACTCGCATGGCGCTCCGGAGTTGCGGCGGCAGCCAGGTGGCACTTTTATTCGAACCCCGTAAAGCGCCTGGTTTCCCGAGAGGGGATTGTCAACCTCGTCAAAGGCGTGTCATCCTGAGGGAGCGCACACGGGTAACTGGAAAAGACGCAATCGCTTGCGCGCGACCGAAGGATCTGCTCTCGGGTGGCTCGGGGCTGGCTCCACGGCATGAAGCCAGCTACAAGGCTCTGCCGGCGAGATCCTTCGGTCGGCGCCCGGATTTCACGGTTAGGGCTGGAGCTGTGTGGCGCCTCCCTCAGGAAATCATTTTTGCGGTATTCAGCATTTCCCTTGTAGCGGGTGTGCCGGCTCCCCTCGCATCCCGAGGACTACGCATGTTGACTCGTCGTCTGGTTCTGCGGGCGTTGCTCACGGGGGTCGCGGCGCTGGGCTGGCCCGCGGGCCTCGCTGCCCAGCCGTCCGCCACGCTCCCCCTGCGCGACGCACGGGCGCTCGTGTTCGTGGACGCGTGGCACGGGTTCTCGGCCATCTCACCCACGCAGACCACCTACAGCCTTCAGCGCTCGGCGGATGGATCGTTCGCCGGGACGGTGCAGATCACCGTCGGCGCCGGTCTCCTCCGCCGGGACACGAGCCTTGCCGTACATCTCCCGCGCTCCGCGGTGGACAGCCTGCTGCAGGTGCTGTCGGACGCACCGCTGCAGGAGTCGTTCAGCTATCAGCCCACGTTCACCCACACGGACGACTACCCCACGATCACGGTCGACCTGACGGTGGGGGACTCGGTCGTCCGCTTCCACACGACGTCGCAGGGAGAGGCGCACGTGCCCTGGCAGGTGAGCGCGGGCGGACGGACGTACGTGAGCGGATCGGAGGCGATCTGGTCCACCCTCAGCGCGGTGCTGGGCCGCATTGGACGGGGGCCGGAGCGGGCGCTGATGGAGGCCGCGCGGAACGATCCCGAGTCGCAGTGCGGCCACAACCGCCGGCCGCCCCTTCCCGGGCCCCCGCGCCCCGAGCGGCCGCGCTACGCGGGCGGCGAGGCGTGGTTCGCCCGAGACTCCACCATCACGGTGCAGGGAACGACCTATCACAAGCACGGGCCTCCGCGCGTCGTGGGGCTCCACGAGATCAGCGCCTACGGCACCTATCGAGGCGTTACGGTCTTTCAGGAGATGGGGCTCGAAGGCACGCCGGACGTGGTGTACGTCCCGGTCCGCGCCAGCTGCGAGGTGCAGGCCTACTTTCTGGAGCGGCGGCCGTAGCACTGCTCGCGCTGCCGGTGGTGCGAACCTGGAACCGTTGATCGCGGATGATGCACGAGGTGGAGTTCCAGTCGACCCTCTTCAGGATCGGCGGCAAGGGGGGCTGGACCTTCGCGCCCGTCCCGGAGCACCTTGCGCCGCCGGTGACGGACGGGTGGGGGCGCACGCCCGTCGTGGCCACGGTGGATGGACGCGAGTGGAAGACGAGCGTGTGGCGGGAGCGCTCCGGCCGCACGCTGCTTCCGGTGCCGAAACACGTGCGCGCGGGCAAGGAAGACGGGGACGACGTCCAGGTCAGCCTGCGCTTCGGCCTGGTCTGACCCCTGGTGCCGAGAGATGGATCCGCGCGGAACTGGAGCGAGTCGGCCGCCCGGGCGGCTCGGGAAGCAAACGTGAATAGACGCGCGAATGAGAAAATCCACCCCCGCGGCCAACCCCGACGCGTACGTGGCGGCCCTGGACGGCTGGCGCCGGACGCTCGTCGAAGCGCTGCGTGCGGAGGTCCTGCGCGCGGCGCCGCTGGACGAGGTGATCAAGTGGGGGCACCTCGTCTATCTCTCCAACGGTCCCGTCCTGCTCATCCGCGCGGAAGAGGAGCGGGTGCTCTTCGGGTTCTGGCGAGGAAAGCGCCTGCGATCCATCGAGCCCCTCCTCGAGCCCGGCGGCAAGTACGAGATGGCCACGCTGGAGCTGGTCGAGGGTGCGGCCATCGATCCAGAGACGGTGCGCCGGCTTGCGCAGGAGGCCGTCGCGCTGAACACGCTCCACGGCAATCCCACGCACGACGCCCGCCCGCGCTGAGAGCGTGTTCAAGAATCCGGTCTTCAGACAACCGAGGATTGACTTCCTGAGGGAGCGCGCCTCCGGAATTTGAAGTTGCTCAACCGCTTGCGCGCGACCGAAGGATCTCGTCCCGGCGATTGCGGGGCTGGCCACGCGGCACC
>DASQBH010000057.1:0-3629 GCA_035635315.1 Longimicrobium sp. | reverse complement strand
GAAGCACACGATCTCGGCGGGGACCAACTGCAGGGCCTTCTCCCCGTCCGGCAGCGCCTGGTTGGGGGTGACGCGGATGTTGAAGATCTTCAGCCCGCGGTACACCAGGTTGCGCCAGGGATTGTGCGCCCGGATGTACACGACCTCGGTGTCGTGCGACTCGAACCGGTCGCTGGCGCCATCCCCCCAGTGCAGCGAGAAGAGCGGCGCGAACTCCCGCTGCTCGAACGCCGGCCGGCAGCGCCCGGCGGCAGGCTGCCCGTTGGCGTTGATGGTGAAGTGCTTCCCGTCGGCCCGCGCGTCCAGGGTCTGGTTGGCGTGCTCCACCGCCTCGTCGCAATTGCCCTCCTCGCACGCGCATGCGCATTCGCACGGATTGGGGATCAGGTTCGGCAGGCCCATCCAGCACCTGGAGCCCGGTGCGAGCGTGAGCGCGCCGAACGTCAGATTGCACCCCGCCCCCGGCACGTCGGGGTACTCGATCACGCCCAGCCTGTCCTCGCCGTCCTGGGCGATGTAGATGCGGTCGTCCATCCCCCGCTGAAGCGCTCCCAGGGCATACTCCGCCTGGTCCGCGTTCTGGTGAATCCATGCCGGGGCCGAGAAAAGGGTTCCGGCAAGGAGATCGTACTGGAACACGTATCCGTCCGCCTGCGGGTCGCCCGGAGGATTGTCCACCACCGAGATATAAAGGAGCTTGCCGTTGGGTGAAAACTCCACGCCATAGGCCAGCCGGTCGTGCTTCTTGATGGGAGGGACCGTGATGGTGACCAGCCCCGACGGGTCGATGGTCCCGGTCGACGTATCGAACGGATAGACCAGCACGGTGTGGCCCAGAAAGTTTGCGAGGGCGATCCGCTTGCCGTCCCCACTTCCCTTGAGATACCCGATGTCCTCGACCTGCGCGTTCATCGGCAGGTCGGGAGTGACGTGCTGAACCCCTGCCGGAGTGACCAGGAACACGCGCAGCAAGGCCGGATTCGCCGGATCGCTCGTATCCTGGACGACCGTAAGCACCCAGAAGTCCCGGCAGTTCGCGTGCTGGATGGCGGTGAGCTTCTCGGTGGGCGAGCCCGTGGTGGGGAGCGTCAGGATCGACGACAGGGGGACCACCGTCCACGGAGAAGTGCCGGTGTCGATCCGTATCCCGTCGACGTGGTTGTTGGTCAGCCTTTCCCCGGTCGTGAAGACGTAGTACCGGCGCGGATTGCCGGGATCGGGAACGATGATGGCCGATTGCGTGCAGGAGCGATCCCCCAGCAGCCCCGACGCAACCACGATGTTCGCGCCGTCCCAGACCGTGTTCCCGTCGGTGTAGAGGACGAGCTGGCCGTTCGCATCCGAGATGGATGCACAACCCTCTCGCCACCCCGCCAAGCCGATGGCGGTGCCCGACGACGGGGTCGGGAGAGCCGTGGACGGCGGCGCGACAGCCGTGGAGAAATCCAGCCTGGCGCCGCTGCCGAACACCCAGTTCCGGTTGATGAGACTGGCCATGATGGTGCCTCCTGATGAAATGAAACTGCCGCGGGCCCGGAGAATGACCTCCGGGTGTGGAGAGAGGGGATGAAGATGCGGGGACCCGCCGCCCAATCGGTCTGCCAGGGGCGCGGAAGCGCCGGGATGCGGCAGGAGGGCACGGAGCGGGATCGGTGCGGGCGGCTTCCCCGCGAGCAGGAGCCGGTGGGTGGCTCCTGGCCCTGCTCTCGGGCATTATCCGCACCAGAAGCGATCCCGATGCGGTTTTTACGATCCAGAAAACATTACCAAAAAACAACTTACAAATGCACGTGCCTACATCTGTCCCTTTATGCGCGTCCCGTGAGAGCGCGCTCCATGTGGCGCGAACGCCCCAACATGCGCACGCCATGTCCCTGCGAGGCTCACGTGCGCATCTCAGAACCCGCCCGTCCAGGGTTCCTACGCTGATACCGGCTCCAGCAAAAAAACCTGGCGCACAGAGAAACAGAGGAACAGAGCAAAACTTTGTCTCTGTTCCTCTGTTTCTCTGCGTGAGCCAAATCTTTTGCGGATTCGTAATGATCCTTCTACGTCGTCTTCGCAAGACTCCGACGAACGCCCCGGACAAAATCAGCGGGCGGCGGATGAATCGCTGTCCGTCGTATCCGCCTCCGCCTCCTCATCGTCGTCGGGACACGGGCCCAGGTCGGCGGAGGAGGCGGGGGAGTCGGTCAGGCGCCAGATCCAGCACGCGTATCCGGTGATCGGCAGCCGCTCCTCGTACCGGCGCGGCCCGCCGATGCCGCCGCCGGTGGTGACGGCGCGCAGCTGGATGTATGCGCCGCTGCCCAGGAGCGGCTTGCACACCTGCTGCCCCGGCATCACGTCGAAGCGTACCTGCCCCGCCCGCGCCACCAGGTTGCCGTACGCCACGGTGCCGTTCTGCACGCACAGCGTAAGGCGCTCACGCTCGTGCGCCGGGTCGCCGCGGCGAAAGAAAGGCCCGCAGGCGGCAAGGGACAGAAGCAGGACGGCGGCGCATCGATGCATGGTACTCTCCATCCGGCGAGGGAGACCCCGATGGAGCAGGGTCCATGCCTCAGTTGGAGACGCCCTCACGGAAGACGTGTACGCGGACGGCAGACACCTGGCGCGGGTACGAGCGCATCTCCACGCCCGTCGTCCAGACCTGCAGCCGGTCGCCCACGGCAAGCTCGCCGGCATCCGCCGCAACCAGCCGGCCGCCGCGGCCCACCAGGTAGACGCGGCTCGAGGACCTTACGTGGACGATGGTCTGGTCTACCGCACCCGCATCCTCATCCACCAGCACGGACGCCGAAGCGTCCTGGGAGTCCCTCACGTCGCTGACGGTGCCGGAGAGATCCGCATCCGACTCCGGCAGGGTAGAGCCGGAGCCGCACGCGGCCACGGCGACGGTCGCGACAGCGAAAACGATCGAACGGAGCAGGGTCATGCGAGGCCTCGGGTGCGGGATTCGGTGGATTGGATGACGCATCCGTAGAACGCACGGCCGCCGCGCATCCGGACGCCCCGCCTTACGCCGGCCGGTGCCCCGTGCGCTCGTCCAGCAGGCGGGCGCACAGCTCGCACAGTCCGCGGTCGTCCAGCGGCAGCACGCCGATGCGCTCGCGCAGCCCCGGCCCCATCGGCTCGAAGCGGCTGAACTGCCCGGGCGCCTCCGGCTTTACGCCCACCCGCCCGCATCCGCCGCACTGGTTCACATATCTGCGTACCGCGGGGTCGTTGATCGCGAACTGCTCGTACTCGTTCTTGCGCACGTTCCGGCCCGGTCGCGGGGTCAGCGCCGCTTTTCCATGCTCAGCGTGGTAAACTCCATCGGCTGGCGATCCGGCGCGGCCTGGTACAGGCGCAGGAGCTCGCCCCGCCGCTCGCGCTCGCGGTCGTCCACGCCGGGCGCGTCCAGCAGCCGGCGCAGGTCCGCCTCCACCTGCTCGCGGCTTCCGTGCTGCAGCGTGAGCAGGGTGAGGCCGGTGAACGGAAAGCGGTCGAAGTTCTCCAGCAGAAAGTCGCGCAGCACCGGCGCGTGGCGCATGTGGAACATGATGATGCGGTCGATGCCGCGCACCGGGTACTGCGGAAACGCGGCCGAGTGCATGAGCGCGGAGGCGAAGTTGTTCAGGATGAGC
>DASQBH010000056.1:0-2263 GCA_035635315.1 Longimicrobium sp. | reverse complement strand
GCTGGGAGCGTGGTCGGTAGAGCCATACTGTGCCAACTCTATGAACGCGCGCTCGACATCGTACTGACGCTCCGCTCCAGCCAGCGAGGCCTCCAGATAGGCATCCAGCCGGGAATGTGTCGCTTCCGCGAGTTCCAGCTTGATCTCACTCGCCTTCGTCCTCGCTAGTGCGCGCAGGAACAGCAAGACCGTCTCGACACCCCAGTCTTCCGCGGGCGGATCCCACGCCGAAAGCGCGTCAGCGAGCTTCGACAGCACATATTCTGTCTCACCCCTGCGGTGAAGCATCGCCATCCGCAGTCCCTCCTCCACCCGCGGGTGGTAGAAGGCGAATGCGCCCCCATCTTGGCGGAGGTTGCGCCCCGCGACCATGAAATCGATCAGTTCGCTGACGTCCGGGCGCAGCGCCGCATCTACGGCACGCAGTCGCCGGAGCAGCTTTGGTACGACATCGGCGGCGACGGCGCCGCGCGCGCTCAGCAACGCCCAGATAATTGCGGCGCTGGCGGCTCCGTTTTCGCCCCAAACACCAATCTGGTCCGCGATGACACGGGAGATGGCGTCCACCTGGGATTCCGCGAGGATCTCGTCGATCCTGCGGGGGGTGGCCTGATCCTCCCGGCTGAGAGCGGCGAGGAATCTGTCGATCTCATACGGGCGGGTGAGTGCCTTCAGCGCTTTCTCCCGATATACGCGCGCCAAGTCCAGCGCGTGGCCGGACAAACCGCTGCTGATCCCCTCGTAGATCTTGGCCAATCGATCCCTGCCGTAATCTTCGATCTCGATTCTAACCGTGTAGGGCGCTAGCTCTTTCGCTAGTCTGCGGCCTGCGCTGAGGAGAACATCGGAGCGTGAGGTGATGAGGAACTTGCGCCCGGGTCCGGCATTGCGCAGCAGCTTGGGCAGCTCATCGCTCCACCGGCTGGCGTCCGGGGTGAGACGGTTTGTGCCCCAGGGGTCGCGGAGGTGGAACAGGACGGGATCAGAGCGCACCATGTGACCGCGGACGAATCCCGGCCCATGCTCTTCGCCCACGATGGCGAACGGGACGGGTGCTCGACGGAACTCCGTCTCGATGATCTCCGCGGTCAGGGTTTTGCCGGTACCGGATGGTCCGGCGATCACCACGGCGTGGAGTTCATTGAGCGTCCGCTGGATTTCCGCGTAGGATCGCGGCCTCACGTAGTGATCCATGGCATGCGTCGGCAGCACGGAACCACCGTGCCTACTCAGCACCGCCAGCAGATCGGACTTCGTCCACTCTCCAGAAGCGTAACCCGTGAGTCGACGACGGACGTCCTCACGAACCTCGCGAATGCACGTCTCGTGGTTGGCAATGGGTACGTGGCCGTAACGAGTAAGTAGGTGAGTGATCCGAGCGTCGAGGACCTCCTGCGTAACTCCCGAGCAGAGGAGGAGCCGCGGTGCAATCGAAGCCTGAGCCTCCTGGCTGTACCCCTTGCGGGCATGTGGCGGAAGTGTGTCGACATCAGGAAAGTCAAGCAGATTCTCGCCCTCGTGCGGACGTAGAGCTCCTTGCAGGCTCTCGTTGGTAACGAAGACGTAGCGGCGCCGTGGATCAGCAGCGAGCATCTCGAGCGGCCGTGCGCGGGCCCCCCTGCTGGCCTCACCCTCGTCTTCCTGCTTTCCGAGAAGAACATCAGCAATGGCAGGTGTCGTCCATGGTTCGGTCGACCTGGACTTGGCCTGTATCATGAATTCAACGTGACCACTTTCCGCTGCAATGCCGAGAGACGCCTGTTCGGGATCGACTACCGCAGCCTCAATATCTTCTTCCGACTTTGGCTCGATGATCAGCATGTCGGTTGCGCACCTGGCGAGCATCAGGTCGAGGGCAACCCACACGGTGACGCTGATCTGATATTCATAGCCAGCATAGGATGGATTTCCCGCAGACCGCTTCCTGCGCGCGGGCTCCCCTCCCCCGCCGGGATTCCGGCGTGACTTGGGCTCCGATTTCTTCGAAGGCCGATCATTTGAATCGAGCATTGCGCCTCTGTGACCCCTGCTGAGCTTTTTTGCTTGGATGAAGTATGGGGATGCCCCACAGGTGTGAGCCTTTCTTCATATACCGCCGCAGCACGTTGGTCAATGTGGACTCGAACTCACTTCCGCAACGCGCTGGAGGAACTGCGGCACGTAGTGGTGGATCTTGGGCTTGCTCATATGCTTGTCGCCGCCGTTCTCTGAGGCGCCCCGGCCCGTGCTCGCACGATCATCTCGGCGAGGTGGTCGGCGTCCC
>DASQBH010000055.1:0-9906 GCA_035635315.1 Longimicrobium sp. | reverse complement strand
GATGCGGAACTGCTTCGGCGAGAAGTCGCCCACGGTGAGGTTGCACACCTCGGCGCCGCCGGCCACCAGCGCGCGGATGTCGGCGGCGATCTTGAGGATCTCCGACCCCACCAGTCCGCCCGCCATGGTTGAAACACGCCTGTCGCTCATCTCCGCTCCGTTCTACGCGCAAAGAGGTCCCTGGAAAGCGGGCAAGTTACGGGCGGATGCGGGACCGCGCGAGCCCGGATCCGCCCGTAAGTTGCCCGCTTTCGAGGGACCCTCGTGGCGCGGAGAACGGAGCGGAGATGAGCGACAGGCGTGTTTCAACCATGGCGGGCGGCCTGGTGGGTTCGGAGATCCTCAAGATCGCGGCCGACGTCCGCACGCTGCTGGCCGGCGGCGCCGAGGTGTGCAACCTCACCGTCGGTGACTTTTCGCCCAAGCAGTTCCGCATCCCCGAGCCCCTGGAGCGCGAGATCATCCAGGCGCTCAAGCAGGGGGAGACCAACTACCCGCCGTCCGAGGGCGTGCCGGACCTGCGCCGCGCGGTGGGCGAGTTCTACCGGCACTGGCTGGGGCTGGAATACGGCGTGGAGAGCATCCTGGTCACCGGCGGGTCGCGGCCGGGGATCCACTCCGTCTACACGACCCTCGTCGATCCGGGTGACACGGTGCTGTATCCCGTGCCGTCGTGGAACAACAACCACTACGTGCACCTGAGCGGCGCGCGCGGCGTCCCCATCGTATGCCGCGCGGAGGACGCGTTCCTTCCCACGCGCGCCACGCTGGAGCCGCACATCCGCGGCGCGCGCCTGCTGGCCCTCAACTCGCCGCTCAACCCCTCCGGCACCGCCTTCACCGCCCAGGCGCTGAGCGAGATCTGCGACCTGGTGCTGGAAGAGAACGCGCGCCGCGGGCCGGACGAGCGGCCGCTGTACGTGATGTACGACCAGGTGTACTGGATGCTGACCTTCGAGGGCACCAAGCACGTGAACCCCGTCTCGCTGCGGCCGGAGATGCGGGAATACACGGTGTTCGTGGACGGCATCAGCAAGGCGTTCGCGGCCACGGGCGTGCGGGTGGGGTGGACGGTGGGGCCGGAGGACGTGACGAAGCGGATGGCCAGCGTGCTGGGCCACGTGGGCGCGTGGGCGCCGCGCGCGGAGCAGATCGCCACGGCGCGCGTGCTGGCAGACACGGCCGCCATCGAGGCCTACCACGCGGAGATGAAGGTGGGCGTCCAGCGCCGGCTGGACGCGCTGTACCAGGGGGTGCAGGCGCTCGCGGAAGCCGGCTACGCGGTGGAGGCCATCCCGCCCATGGGCGCCATCTACCTGAGCGTCCGCTTTCCGCTGCACGGGTGGACCACGCCCAACGGCGCCGTGCTGGCCACCAACGACGACATCCGCCTGTACCTGCTGGACGCGGCGGGCCTGGCCGTGGTGCCGTTCCAGGCCTTCGGCTTCACGGACGACACCGGCTGGTTCCGCACCTCGGTCGGCGCCGTGTCGCTGGACGAGATCAGCGCCATGTTCGCGCGCCTGACCCCCGCCCTGGCCGCGCTCACCCGCCCCGCCTGAGCGAATCCAGGGGAAAAACTTCGAAAATACAGAGATACAGAAAACAGCCAGAGATACAGAGGAGACTGATCTTCCTCTGTATCTCCGGCTTTTGTCTGTTCCTCTGTACCCCCCGCTTTTTCCAGATCCGGATGAAACCGGTGCTCCGCGGAAACGGGGATCACTCGCGCGGCTGGAACTCCGGGTGGCCCAGCTGCCAGAAGAAGAACGCAAAGGTGTCCGTCTGCTTGCGGGCCACCTGGTCGCGGGTGGAGCCCACGCCGTGCCCGGCCTCATCGTCCATCCGGATGAGCACCGGCCTGCCGCTGGACGTGGCGGCCTGCAGCCGGGCGGCGAACTTGGCGGAGTGCCACGCCGAAACACGGCCGTCGTTCAGGCCCACCAGCACCATGACGCCGGGGTAGGCGGCGCCGGGACGCAGGTGGTGGTACGGGTCCATCGCCGCCAGGGCGCGGTACCCTTCCTCCGTCGCGGGATCGGCCAGCTCCGAGATCTGGTTGGCGCCGTTCACACCCTCCAGAACACGCACGGGGTTGAAGATCCCCGCCTCCACCACCACGGCGCCAAAGAGGTCGGGGCGCTCGGCCATCGCCATGCCCACCAGCACCCCGCCCATCGACGACGCCCACGCGCCCAGCCGCGAGGGGCGGGTGTACCCCTCCGCGACCAGGTACTCGGCGCAGGCGATGTAGTCGCGCACCGCGTTGCCCTTGTTGGCCCCCGTCCCCGCCATCTGCCACGCCCGCCCCTTTTCGCCGCCGCCGCGGGCGTGGCTGACGGCAAAGATGCCGCCGCGCTCCAGCCACGCCAGCAGGTCCCTGCGAAACGCCGGCTGCATGGAGACCCCGTAGGCGGCGTAGCCGTACAGGATGACGGGGTTGCCGCCGTCGCGCTTCAGGCCGCGGGAATGCAGCAGGGTAAGCGGCACCCGCGCCCCGTCGGCGCTCTCCACGTCCACCGACTCCACGGTGATCCCCGAGAAGTCCGCGGTGGAGCGGGTGGCGAGGCCGATGTCCCGCAGCGTGGCGCCCGCGGGCTCGAACGCGTACCAGGTCTGCGGCTGCGTCCACCCCTGGACGGAGACGAGCACGCCGTCCTGATCGGGCGCGGCGACCACCACCACCGAGCGCTGGTCGATGGGCAGCGCGACCTCGCGCGGTGCCCCGCCGCCGTACTCCATGCGCGACACCTGGTCGCTTCCGCGCTCCATCTGCACCACGTACAGGGCGTCGCGCGCGGCGGCGATGCTGGTAAGGACGTTCTCCTCGTGCTCGGGGACGGCGACCTCCGCCGCCGCCAGTGCCGGCTCCGCCAGCGGAACGCGCAGGACGCGGCGGTTGGGCGCATCCTTCGACGAGAGCAGGAACAGGTCGTCGCCGTGGACGGCCGCGAGCTCCACCTGGTCATCGTACTCCGCCACGGGGCGCCAGGGCGTGTCCGTGCCGCGCAGCTCGTCCACCCGCGCCACGCACAGCCGCACCTCGGCACGGGCGCCGCTCGCGTACGCCAGCATCCACTCCGACGCGCGGGGGATCTCCACCCAGGGAAACTCGCGCGGATCGACGGGCATGCGCGACCCCGCACCGGGGCCCAGGAGGAGAGGATCGTCCTCCGGCTCCGTGCCCAGCCGGTGGATGCGCACCCGCATTCCCATCAGCGGATCGCCCGCGGACTCCGCCTCCGGCGCCATCTGCGTGTACAGGAACCCGCTCGCGTCCGGGAGCCACGAGACGGCGAACTCGCCCCAGATCCGCTCGATCACGTCGGGCCGCATGGCACCGGTCGCGGTCTCCACCACGTGCACGCGGGTGATCTCGCCTCCGCCACGGGCCAGGTTCACCGCCACCAGCCGGCCATCCGGGGACGGCATGAAGTTGTCGATGGAGAGGTGCGGCCCCCCGTCGTCGGACGCCGTGGTGGGGTCCAGCAGCACCCGCTCGCCACCGTCCGGGGCCTGCATCACCAGCCTGGGCACCGCGGCGCCGTCTCCCGAGCGGAGAAAGAACAGGTGGCCCCCCGCCCGCGTGAGCCGGCCGATGCCGCGGGTGGCCAGGGTAAGATCGCGCATCCGCTCCAGCAGCGCGTCGCGGTGCGGGATGCCCTGCAGGCGGGTCCGTGCGTACGCCCCGTGGGCCCCCATCCACCCGGCCAGCTCCTCGCCGTCCGGATGCTCCATCCAGCGGTAGGGATCCTCCAGCGTGATGCCGTGGTGGGTATCGCTCGCCGCGCGAACCGTGGCGAGGGGTGGTGCCGTGTCTGGAGTGCCCATCATTTCTCGCGCTGAAGGAGTCACCGTGCCGCCGCGGAAGGCAGACCGCGGGAGCGGACGAAAGGCTTGCCTGACGCTTGTGTTGCGTCCGAAAACGTTGCTAAATCACACACTTTTCCCGCAGATACAAGTAAATACATACGACGCCGCGCCGCCAGAACGCGGGCTCGTTTCGCGTCCGCCCCCAGGCGCACGCGGAGCAGGGCGGGAGGAAAAAGGCTGGAGAAGTAAACGAAGGGTCCAGGGTTTGCCATCCGCGCTTCCCCATGGACAAACCCGATGCGTTGCGCGAGCTCGCGCTCCTGGTCCACGACCGCCTCTGCGCGGCGTACGGCTGCCCCATCCCCTACTTTCACGACCTGGACCCGTTGAGCGAGCTGGTGTCGTCCATGCTCTCGCACCGCACCACCAACCGCAGCTCCGGGCAGGCGTTCCGTGAGCTGCGGCGCCGCTTTCCCACCTGGGAGGCCGTTCGCGACGCGCCCGTGGGGCGGGTGCAGGACGCCATCGCCCCCTGCACCTGGCCGGAGCAGAAGGCGCCGCGCATTCAGCAGGTGCTGCGCGACGTGACGGAGCGTCGCGGCGAACTGTCGCTGGAGTTCCTGGCCGGGGTGCCGGTGCCCGCGGCGCGTGCCTGGCTGGAGTCGCTCACGGGGGTGGGGCCCAAGACCAGCGCGGCGGTGCTGCTCTTCAGCCGGCTGCGGATGCCGGCCCTGCCGGTGGACAGCCACCACCATCGCGTGGCCGCGCGGCTGGGGCTGCTGCCGGAGGGCGTGCCCGTGGGCCCCGCGCACCGGCTGCTGGAGGCGCTGCTGCCGCCGGACTGGTCCGCGCAGCAGGTGTACGACCACCACGAGGCGCTCATGCTGCACGGGCAGAAGTGCTGCTTCTTTCGCAATCCCGCCTGCCCGCGCTGCCCCGTGCTCGACCTCTGCCCCACCGGCCAGGCGCGGCTCCATCCACCCCCCACCCCACCCGATCTTTTCGGCTGATCCCAACGCGCGGAGATCGCCTCATATCCCCTTCATCCTTAAAGGCGCGGGTACAGAGGAACAGACAAAAGCCAGAGATACAGAGGGGCGCCCGTCACACGTCCTCTGTATCTCTGGCTGTTCTCTGTTCCTCTGTACCCCTTCGCCGTTTTCGTTTCCATCTCCTGTCGATTACTGCACTTGCGCGACTTGCGCCAACCCTGTGCAAAGTTTAGATTTCGGCTCCTGTTCGGTGGATGTTACCCGGGAGCTGGACCACGATGGAGATCGCGCAGAAGCTCGCCATTCTTGCGGACGCAGCGAAGTACGACGCCTCGTGCGCCAGCAGCGGCGCAAAGGGGCGCAAGGCGGGGCCGGGGGGCATCGGCAGCACGGAGGGCACGGGCATCTGCCACAGCTACACGCCGGACGGACGGTGCGTGTCGCTGCTCAAGATCCTGCTCACCAACTACTGCATCTACGACTGCCAGTACTGCATCAACCGCCGCAGCAGCGACGTGCGCCGCGCGCGGTTCAAGGTGCAGGAGGTGGTGGACCTCACGCTGGACTTCTACCGCCGCAACTACATCGAGGGGCTGTTCCTGAGCTCGGGGATCATCCAGACCCCGGACTACACCATGGAGGCGCTCACCGCCGTTGCGCGCACGCTGCGGGTGGAGCACGGCTTTGCGGGATACATCCACCTCAAGGCCATCCCCGACGCCTCGCCCGAGCTGCTGGACGAGGCGGGCCGCTGGGCCGACCGGCTGAGCCTGAACGTGGAGCTGCCCACGCAGGAGAACCTGGACCGCCTGGCGCCGGAGAAGCAGCTGGTGCAGATCACGGGCGCCATGGACCGCATGCGCGACCGCATCGCCGAGGCAAAGCAGGATGCCACGCCCAGGCGGCGGCTCCCCGTCTTTGCCCCCGCCGGCCAGAGCACGCAGATGATCGTGGGTGCCACCGAGGCCACCGACGCCACCATCCTCTCCACCGCGTCGGAGCTGTACAACGGGCCGCAGCTGCGCCGCGTGTACTACAGCGGCTTTTCGCCGATCCCCGACGCCTCGCCCGGCCTGCCGCCGATCGCCGCGCCCCTGGTGCGCGAGCACCGGCTGTACCAGGCCGACTGGCTGATGCGCTTCTACGGCTTTCGCGCCGAGGAGCTTACCACCAGCAACGCGCCCAACCTGGACCTTTCCGTCGATCCCAAGGTGTCGTGGGCGCTGCGCAACCGCGAGCGCTTTCCCGTGGACGTCAACACCGCGCCGCGCGAGGACCTGCTGCGCATCCCGGGGCTGGGCGCGCGCAACGTCAAGCGCATCCTGGCCGCGCGCCGCTGGACCAGCATCCGCACCGATGACCTGCGGCGCCTGGGCGTCCCGCTGCGCCGCGCGCTCCCCTTCATCGTCGCCGCCGACCACCGCCCCACGCTGCTGGGCCTGGACGCGCTGGACCTGCGCGACCGCATTGCCCCGAAGCGCGCCCAGATCGACCTGTTCGAGACGGCGACGGCCGCCGCGCATGGGGAGTTGTAGGGAAGTGCGTGAGTGCGTGAGTGCGTGAGTGCGTGAGTGCGAAAGTGCGAAAGTGCGAAAGTGCGTGATGCCGAATCCGCCCAAACTGTCATTCTGAGGGAGGCGCCGCGCGGCGCTTTCCTTTCGCTGGAGAGCCTGGCGCCGACCGAAGAATCTTTATCTGGGCGGCAGAATCTTGCCCCTCGCACGCTGTTCCGGGCGTTTGCCCGGTCGAGTCCCCACGCGAGGGATACGTGAAAACGGGATTAAATGAGGGGCTGAGGGATGGAAACCAGGCGTTTAGATCGAACGTTTCGGCGGGCGGGCGACTCTAAGGAGCCGCTGACCATCCGGCGCACGCGGGCGTCCATGCGTGCGCGCCCCATCCGTCCCATCCCCAGAGTTCCATGATCGTGAGACAAGGCATCATCACGCTCGCCGCGGCCGCGCTTCTCGCCGCCCCGGCCCTGGCGCAGCAGGCCCCGCAGCTTCCGGACACCGCCCAGGAGCGGCCACCCGCCGGCGTCACCGAACGCGCGGTGACGCTGGGCAGCGGCGAGTTTGCCGTCACCGGCGTCCTTACCCTTCCCGCCGGCACCGGGCCGTTCCCCGGCGCGGTGCTGATGCACGGTTCGGGGCCCGGCACCCGTGACCTGGATGTGGGGCCGAACAAGGTGTTCCGCGAAGAGGCGTGGGGGCTGGCCGCGCGCGGCATCGCCGTGCTGCGGTACGACAAGCGGGCCACGGCCCACGCGGCGCGGTTCCGCGCACTTGGCCGCGCGGCCACGCTGGACGAGGAGTTCGTCGAGGACGGGACGGCCGCCGTGCGGATGCTGCAGGCCACTCCGGGCGTGGACGCGCGCCGCGTGTACGTGATCGGCCACAGCCAGAGCACCATCTTCGCGCCCGCCATCGCGCATCGTACCGGGAGCGCGGGCGTGGTGCTGCTGGCCGCCAGCGCGCGCCCCGCCCACGTGCTGATCCGCGAGCAGGTGGAATACAGCATGTCGCTGGCGTCGACGGACTCGGCCAGGCGGGAGCAGGGGAGGTGGATGCTGGCCGGCGTGGGGCGCATGGCAGATCCCGCCACGCCCGACACCGCGCTCGTGCTGGGCCTGCCGCTGGCCTACTGGCGCGGCTCCGACCCCGTCCAGGGGATGCGCGAGATGGAAACGATGCTGGCCGGCGGCGGGCGCGCCCTGGTGGTGCAGGGCGGGCGCGACTACCTGGTGACGGACGTGGATTTCGGCCTGTGGCAGCAGCGCTTCGCGGGGCGGCAAGGGATCACCCTGCGGCGCTACGCGGACCTGAACCACCTGATGCAGCCCGGCGTGGGCAAGATGCTCCCCGTGGAGTACAACGAGCGCCGCCTCGTCTCGCAGGACCTGCTGCAGGACGTGGCCGAGTGGATACACGCGGGCTGAAGAGTGCGAAAGTGCGAGAGTGCGAGAGTGCGAGAGTGCGAGAGTGCGAAAGTGGAGGAACATCACGCAGCTGATGCTGCCGAACCTGACCGGCGCACGCTGATGGTGGATGTGACGTTTATACCCTCTCCCGCTTGCGGGAGAGGGTGCGAGCCTGAGCGAGCGGGTGAGGGTCCGTGCTGACCATCACCATCGACCCTTCCTTCCCCTCCTGGCGGCAGGCCGCGCGGGGGCTGGTGATGCAGGGCGTGGAGCCGCGCGACGTGGAGTGGCGCGAGGCGGCGGACGACCAGGCGTCGCTCGGGCTCTCAATGGATGCCGAGGTGGCGGGGGATGCGGCGCCGTCGCCGGGGATGCGGGTGTCGCGCCGGTTCGTTGAGCTGGCGGAGGCGGCGGCGTGCCACGCGGATCCGAAGCGCTGGGGGCTGCTCTACCGCCTGCTCTGGCGGCAGACGCACGGCGAGCCGCGGCTGATGGAGGTGGCCAGCGATCCCGACGTGCACCGGCTTCTGCGGATGGAGAAGGCGGTGCGGCGCGAGATCCACAAGCTGCACGCGTTCGTCCGCTTTCGCACGGTGGAGCACGAGGGGGGCACGCACTACGTGGCCTGGTTCGAGCCGGAGCACCACGTGGTGGAGCGGGGCACGCCGTTCTTCGTGGACCGCTTTCCCAGCATGCGCTGGAGCATCCTGACGCCGCACCGCTGCGCGCACTGGGACGGCGAGCGGCTGGCGTTCACCCCCGGCGTGCCGCGCTCGCAGGCGCCGGACGAGGATCGTCTGGAGGCACTGTGGAGGACGTACTACGCCAGCACCTTCAACCCCGCGCGCCTGCGCCCCGCCGCCATGCGCGCCGAGATGCCCAAGCGCTACTGGAAGAACCTCCCCGAGGCGCGCCTGATCGCCCCCCTGACCAACGAAGCGCCGGCCCGCGTCAAGCAGATGCTCGAACGGCAGGCCGGCGCTCCAGAGGAGTGACGGGGGAGATTTATCAGGACGGGCGGTCCCGGCGAAGGTACACAAGCACTTCACCGTACGCCTCGCCCGAGACCCCCTCGATCTCATGCTCGATATCCTCGCTGTTCCCCAGCTTGCTGGTCCACAAACCTGTGGGCAGTTGTCGGGCAACATGCTGCGGATTTCTGTTCGAGCCGTAGATCACCACTTTCTCATAGCCACCTTCTAGCTCCCCATCTGCACACGGTTGGTGCCCCAGGTGACCAAATGCCTGAATCCAGCCGTCGAGCGTATCCTCACGGGCCTCGTCAGGCCAGTAGAAAAGACCCCATGGGTCAGGATTCCATTTCTGAAAGTCGTCACCGCCTGCCCAGGCAAGACAGTTGTAGCTATTGGTTGCCGGCCTGGTGATTCGGAAGGCTCCCTCCCGAAGTGCCGGAAACCTGGAGGTGAGATCGTCCTCCCTCATAGATACCCGTGCGCGTGTCCCCATTCGAGCCAGCGCTCGGTCATCTTTCCGATCTGCCCCCGTTCCGAAGCAGGAACGGGGTTCTCACCACTAATCGCGCGCAATGCCCAGAACCAGTCTGACCGGGTGGCCGCCAGATCCTCGAGGATCAATGACAGGGCGTCAGGGCCAAGGCCGATGATCTCCTGATATGCAGGGTGCATGAAGAGAGCTGTGATGGAGGAATGAAACTGCGTTTCCTCGCGCCAGCGCTCTGCCAATGCCCGGAATCGGAGTTCCAATTCAGCATCAGGGACTCGTGGCTGACGTGCGCTGGATAAGGCCGTCACTACATCCGGCGCAGGGATCGCGGGATTCTCCAACGGCTGGGCAATTCCCGACGCACGTACCGGTACCGGTGAATTTTTCGCCACCGACACGGCTCTGGGCGTGGAGCGGCCGCGGTCCCGCGACGGCCACCACGGAAGATTCGCATGGAATCCGCCTCTCAGCCCTTTGTCTCCCGTCGTGCGAACGAACGGCTGATTCACGCTATCTCGAGTTGAAGCAGGTACCATGCATGAACCCGCGTGGGTCGTTCCTCAACCCACGGAGCGCTGTAGTTGCAATCCCAGGCGTACCAAGCTCTCACGAAGCATACCGTCAACCCAGCCAACTGTCTGCCGGTGGCTAGCCCGATCAGCTACGACAGTCGCCACTGCTTGTACGAAAAGCCCTTCCGGCAAGACATGCGAGTGA
>DASQBH010000054.1:0-4209 GCA_035635315.1 Longimicrobium sp. | reverse complement strand
CCTTCCTCCGCCGTCGGCTGCATTCCCAGCCCCGCGTAAAGCTGCAGCACGAACCACAGCAGCAGAAAGAAGCCCGCGCGGATGCGGAAGAAGAAGAACGGAGGAAAGAAGGTACGCACCCGGGCGCCCGGGTAGAGCAGGATGTACGCGCCCATGATGCCGCTGATGGCGCCGCTGGCCCCCACCATGGGGACGTTGCTGGCCGGCGAGAAGAAGATGTGCGCAAAGGTCGCCGCCAGCCCGCAGACCACGTAAAAGACCAGGAAGCGGATGTGTCCCATGGAGTCTTCGATGTTGTTCCCGAAGACCCACAGGAACAGCATGTTACCCAGGATGTGCCCCCATCCGCCGTGCATGAACATGGAGGTGAGCAGCGCGCTCCACCCCAGCTCCATCGTGCGGCACGCACCCGTGATCTCGCACGGCCGCGCGCCAAACACGCCGACCGACGCCTCCAGCCGCTGAAAGTCGGCTCCCGCGCCCTGCACGTAGAACCAGAGAAAGAAGTTTGCGGCGATCAGCAGCACCGTCATCCACGGCCTGAGCTCCGTGGGGTTTTCGTCGTTGATGGGGATCAAGGCGCCTCGTGCGTCCGTTCGTCGGGTGGGGTAGGGGATTCCGTCGCGAAGATGGTACGCAAAAAACGGGTGCAGGGGTTCATCACCCCCCCCGCCGGTGTTCGCGTTCCGTCCTCTCCGCGGAAGGCGGGCGGGAGGGCATCGGGAGGTGGGGATCGGCTTCACGGCCGGGAGGGTGTGTTCGCGTCCGTCCCGCACGGCCGGCGTTGAAACCCTTGAACTCCAGGGGGGGATGCGGATGAGATTGCGGATTGTCAGGGATCCGGCTGGCCGTCGCACCGCCCCGGCCAGTGATGCCGGGCGTTTCCTTCCGCCCCCGGAGCTCCATGAGACTCACCGGCCACTGCTTTCGCGTTGCCGCGCTGGCGGCGCTCCTGGGTGCCTGCGAGGGCGGTACGGAGGCGAGCGTCGCCACCACCATGGTCGCCGCCTCGCCCGCCGCGCAGGCGGCGGTGACGGAGACGCAGGTGGCGGACGCGCCCGCCGTGCGCATCACGGACCAGCGCGGCAAGCCCATGGCGGGGCTGGTGGTGACCTTCGCGGTGTCCGCGGGCGGCGGCACCGTTGCCGTGGCCTCCGCGACCACGGACGCCGCTGGAAGGGCGTCGGCGGGGACGTGGACGCTGGGAGCCGTGGCGGGCGTCAACACGGTCACGGCATCGCACGGCGGCCTGCGGCCCGTGCAGTTCATGGCGACGGGGCAGGCGCGCGTTCCCACCACCGTTACGGCGCTCTCGGCCACCACGCAGACGGCGCCCGCGCTCGCCGCGGTCCCGGAGGCGCCGTCGGTGCGGGTGGCGGACCAGACGGGGCGGGTGATGGCGGGGGTGGCCGTCGGCTTTGCCATAACCGCGGGCGGGGGGACGGTGGCCCCGGCCAGCGTGGCCACCAACGCGCAGGGCGTGGCCGCCGCGGCCACGTGGACGCTGGGCGCGGCGCAGCAGAACACGGTGACTGCCACGGTCGTCGGCCTGGCGCCGGTCACGTTCAACGCCACGGCGCAGCGGATCCCGGCCACCATCACCGCGACCTCGGCCACCAGCCAGTCGGCGGTGGCGGGCACGGCTGTCCCCCAGGCGCCGGCGGTGCGGGTGAACGACCAGACGGGGGCACCGCTGGCGGGGGCCACCGTCACCTTCGCCGTAACCGGCGGTGGCTCCGTGGCCAGCGCCACGGCCACGACGGACGCGGCGGGGCTGGCGTCGGCGGGGAGCTGGACCCTGGGCGCCACGCCGGGCGAGAACACGGTCACCGCCACGGTGGGCGCCCTGTCGGTCACCTTTACCGCCATGGGCCAGATCCCGTGCACCGTGACACCGTTCATTCTCGGCAGCCGGGTGAACGCCGCGTGGACCGCGGAGGACTGCCGCGCCGCCGATGGCCGTCCCCGCGACGTCTACTCCCTCACCCTCACGGGAGAGACGTTCTGGCTCATGATCTCGTCCGGGAGCGTGAACAGCGACCTGGTGCTGTACGACGCCGCCGGGCGGGCGGTGGCGATCAACGACAACAAGGCCGGCTCGGAGGTGCCCGGGCACACGCCGATGTTCGTCCCGGCGGGCACCTGGCGCTTCGAGGCCACCACCTCGGCCACCACGCCCCCCGGCGCGCTGGGCACCTACCTCATCGAGTCGGGGACCTTCGACCCGGCCACCAGCGGCTGCCTGGCGCACGGCATCGTCCCCGGCGCCACCGCCGCCGGACGGCTGGCGCCGGGCGACTGCGCCTGGCTGGGCCGGTCCGACACGTACGAGGTCATCCTGCACCCGGGGCAGACGATCGCGGCGCGAATGGAATCTTCCGCGTTCGACGCCGTGCTGGAGCTGTACACCGCGGCCTCCGTGCGCGTGCAGATGGACGACGACGGCGCCGGGGGAACGAACGCGCTGCTCACCTACACGTACACGGGACCGGCGCCTGCGCTGTTCCGCCTGTACGGACGTGGAAAGTCGGAGACGGCCACGGGTGCTTACACGCTCACCTTGACCAGCAACTGAGCGGGCTACCCGTGTGAGAAAGCGTGGAGACGCAGGGAAGCCCCTCCCGCGTCTCCACCGGCTCCGGTGTTCGCCCCCTCCGGGCTCGTAAACCTCGCCCACCTCCCCCCAAAACTGCTGGGGGAGGTGGGTGTCAGGCTTGCTTCAGCGCGTCTGCCGGCAGGATGGCGCGGGATGGTGGGCCGCCCCCCTCCCCGGCCCTCCCCCACAAACTGCGTGGGGGAGGGAGGTGCGACGCACCTTCCGAAGGGGACCGACGTTCGACCTCCCCCAGGGTTTTTGGGGGAAGGTGGGCCGGTGGTGCCGGCCGGAGGGGGCGGACTCGGAGCCCCTACGGATTTCGCGGCCGCTGCTGCGTGGTGCCGCCGTGGGCCTCGCCGCCAGGGGCGGTGGAAGGACGCTGCTCGGCGGCGGCGCGCTCAGCCAGGGCGGCGGGGACGATCTCCCAGTTCTGGCGGAACACGTCGGCTGGGCGCAGGGTGCCGCGGCGGCGGATGTCCTCGATCAGCAGGTCGCGGATCCCCTCGCCGCGATCGTAGACCACGGGCGCGCCGATCAGCATGGAAAAGCCGCCGCTGCCGCTCGCCCGGTAGTTGTTGATGGCGATGGTAAAGCTGTCCGCATCCACCACCGCGCGGCCGTTCCTCTCCAGCCGGACGAGGCGCTGGCCGACCGGCTTCGTCAGGTCCAGCGTGTAGTCCACCCCGCTCACCACGTCGTAGTTGTAGCCGGCGACGGAGGGGTTGGTCACGGTCTCGCAGGCGGACGCGGGGCAGGGAAGGTAGTACTCCGCGCTCTTTTCCAGGTACGCGCGCAGCTGGGCGCCGCTGATGCGGATGGCCTTGAGCGTGTTGTCGTACACGTACAGCCCCGCCACGTCCGCCACCGTCACCGGCCCCCGGGGGATGCGCGACGTCAGCGAGAACGCGGACGCGGCGGAGAGCTCCGCGCCGGTGACGCGCATCTGCACGTCGTTGATCAGGTCCAGGATCGGCGTGTCGCGCGTCCGCGCCAGCGCCGACGTCCATTCCGCCTCGCTGGTGCCGATCACCTGCGCCACGTAGGCCTTTGTCCGCTCGTGCGCCTGTGCCAGCTCCGCCTCCAGCCGCGGCGACGTGCTTCCCGGCGCCGGCCGCAGTATCCGCCCGCGCTTCGAGGCGATCGTCCACCGTCCTCCCTCGTGCCGCAGATCCAGCTCGGCGACGGCCAGGGAAGTGCCCCAGTTCTTGGCCTGCTGCACCAGGACGCCGTTGATGGTGGTATCCGCCACTTCGCGGTGCGTGTGGCCCATGAAGATCACGTCGATCCCCGGGATCTCACGCGCCATGGCGGACGACGCGTTCTCGGTGGGGACCCCGGTGGCGGCGGTGTCGTAGCTGCTCCCCTCCAGCCCGCTGTGCGCGGCGACCATCACGATGTCGGCGCCGAGCTGGCGCAGCTCCGCCACCACCGGGCGCACGCTGCCGACGATCTCGCGGAAGTCCAGGCGTCCCCGCACGTTGTCGCGGTCCCAGATCATCACCCCCGGCGGCGTGACGGCGGTGATGCCGATGCGCACCGTGCGCCCGCCCACCGTCCGCTCCACGATGTGGTACCGCTGGTAGGCGCGCTCTTGCGTCCCCGCGCGGAAGATG
>DASQBH010000053.1:0-2200 GCA_035635315.1 Longimicrobium sp. | reverse complement strand
CTGTCATTCTGAGGGAGGCGCCGCGCGACGCTCTCCTTGCCGCTGGAAACCAGGGCGCCGACCGAAGAATCTTTACGCTGGGCGGCAGAATCTGTCCCTCGGGAGCGGTTCCGGTCGTCGCCCGGGCGATCGGAGAGGATCCGTTCCGCGGGGCCGACGGCTCGACGACGGATCACGAGCCGCCCGAGAGCAGATTTCTCAGTCGGCGCCAGGGTCCTGTGCCGAGGACGATTCAACGCGGCGCCTCCTTCGAAATGACAGAGCCGGGGTGCGCGGCCCTCAACCACCGCGTCGGGCCGAACCGCTTCCCTACCCCGCCGCCGACTCGATCTCCTTCACCAGCTCGTCGTCCGAAAGCGACTCGTCCCAGCCGCCGGGCAGCTCCAGCTCCACGGACGTGGCGCCGCCGCTGGGCGTGCACACCACGCGGTACCGGTCCGTCCCCTCCACCCGCGCCGCGTCGCTCTTTCCGTCCTCCGACAGCCCCGCGTACGCCTCCACGCAGCTCCACGTGGTCCCCTCCCCGTCCGTCACCTCGCGCGGCATCCGCTCTCCTCTGCTCCGGTGGACATCGATCGACGCCCGCCGCCAACGCGAGAGCCGCGCCATCCGTTCACAGCGCAGCCCCCCGATGCTGCCGTAACCGAACTGGCGGAATACAAGCGGTGGATGCCGTGGGGCCTCTCCAACACCCGCTTTCAGGCGTCGTAGAACCGCGGGAGGCGCTCCTTTCGAACGCGGATCGCTCAGCGGTGAGGAGATGATGGGCGTGGGATGAACCGGCCGACGCACCCACGCTCCACCCGGCCGCGGATCGGCCGAATGGAGCGTGGGTTCTATTTCGTATGGATCAGCTGCGGCGCTTCGAGAGGCTGTGGTAGCCGATCATCTTGTGCACCAGCTTGGCGACCACGAAGTCGGGGGCCGCGTTGCCGCCGATCGGCGCCAGCTCCACCACGTCGGCGCCCACCACGTTCTTTTCCTCGAACACGCGGCGCAGCAGCTTGAGCGTGGGATACCACGGCGGGCCGCCCGGCTCCGGCGTGCCGGTGGCGGGCATGAGCGACGGGTCGAAGTAGTCCACGTCGAAGGTGATGAAGACGTCGTCGCCCAGGGCATCGAAGGCGCGGTCGATCCACGCCTCGTTGTCCCACATCTCCTCGGCGAAGATGGTGGTGATGTTCCCCTCGCGGGCGCGGATGAGGGCGCGCTCCTCGCTGGTGATGGCGCGGATGCCCACCTGCACCAGGTCCGCGCGGTCGATGCACTGCGCCATCACCGCCGCGTGCGAGTACTTCGATCCCTCGTACTCCAGCCGCAGGTCGCCGTGCGCATCGAACTGCAGGATGCTCAGGCGGCGCCCCTCGCCCAGCCGGTCGGCATGGGCCAGCACCGGCGCGCTGGTGATGCTGTGCTCGCCACCCAGCCCGATCACCAGCCGGTCGCCCGCCTCGGCCAGGATGGCGGCCATCGACTCGCGCAGCTCGGTGACGGCGGCCTCGGGCCCGGCGGAGGTCAGGTGCAGCGCCGGCAACGTGCACACGCCGATGCGCGGCCCGGGCTCGTCATCCAGCTCCTGGTCGTACAGCTCGATGAAGCGCGACGCCTGGATGATGGCGTCGGGCCCCAGCTTGGTGCCGCCCTGGTAGCTGACGGTGCTCTCGTAGGGGATGGGGAGGATGACCACGCCGGCGTTCTGCCAGGTGGCCGCGTCGCCCTCCAGCCCCAGGAAGTTGCGCGGAAGCTCCCAGGACAGCCCCTGGAGCGACTCGGGGATCTCGACGGACATCGTTCTTCTGCGTTGCGGGCGGTTGCGTCCGCGCCGGATCTGGCGCGGGGGCGGGCAATCTCGCGCGCGAGGGGCGGCGGGGAAAGGGGCGGGTGGTGAACGGGTGAGGGCCCGCGGCGCCACGGGCTAAAGCCCGCGGCTAAAAATGCCATAAGCCCCGCCCTGGGCTCGCGGAGCTCGCCCGGCGGGGCTTCAACCCCATGGGCGCAGCGCGCACGGGCCGGTGACGCTGATCCAGCGCCTTCCGTAAATCTGCCGGCACTCGAAGAATGATCCCAAGGCTCGCACGCGGCTGGTCAGCCGTTTGCGAGCCTTCCTGCATTCGCAGATCGACGATCCTGGAGGGGACGATGAGCGAGCACGGAACCGAATCCGCCACCGCAGCACCCGCGACGCAGACACAACCGCACC
>DASQBH010000052.1:0-5754 GCA_035635315.1 Longimicrobium sp. | reverse complement strand
CCCCGTGCTGGAGCGCGCGTTCACCGAGATCCTGCGCCGCCACGAGTCGCTGCGCACCGTCTTTCGCCTGGTGGACGGCGAGCCGCGGCAGATCGTCCAGCCGCCGTATCCCTTCAAGGTGGAGACGGGGGACATCCGCGGCCCCAACGGCGAGGCCGCGCCGGAGCACGAGATCCGCGACGTCATCGCCCGGCTGGGCGGGCTGCCGTTCGACCTGGCCAACGGGCCGCTGGTGCGCGTGCACCTGGTGCGCGTGAGCGAGGCCGACTACGCGCTCATCCTGAACGTGCACCACATCGTCACCGACGGGTGGAGCATGCCCATCATCACCCGCGAGATGGACGAGATGTACCACGCCATCTCGCGCGGGCTGCCGGACCCGCGGGAACGGCTGGACATCCAGTACCCGGACTACAGCGTCTGGCAGCGCGACTACCTGACGGGCGAGACGCTGCGCAAGCAGCTGGACTACTGGCACCGCCACATGGCCGGCGCGCCCACGCTGGAGCTTCCCGGCGACCGGCCGCGCCCGCCCGTGCTCTCCTACCGCGGCGGCATGTACCGCTTCGTCTGGCCGGCGGCGCTCACCGAGCGCATCCGCGCCGTGGCGGTGGAGACGGGGTCGTCCATGAACATGGTGATCATGGCCGGCTTCTACCTCATGCTCCACCAGTACAGCGGCCAGGACGACCTGGTGGTCGGCACGCTGCTGGGCAACCGTAACCGGGCGGAGCTGGAGTCGATGGTCGGACTCTTCGTCAACACCGCGCCGATCCGGGCGCGGGTGCGCGACGACATGAGCTTCCGCGAGCTGGTGACGCAGGTGCGCACGGCCGTGCTCGACGCCGACGCCAACCAGGACCTGCCGTTCGACCGCATCGTGGAGGAGGTGACCACGGAGCGCGATCCGTCACGCAGCCCGCTGTTCCAGGTGATGTACTTCCACCACACCTTCGTCAACGACGTCCACCACAAGGCCGACAGCGAGTTCCGCTCCGAGCTCAACCTGCGCGAGGTGTTCCAGGAGACGGGCGTGGCGCTGGTGGATACCGGCACCACCAAGTTCGACCTGACCATGGCGACGGTGGAGATCGATGGCGGCCTGAGCAACATGGCGGAGTACAGCACCGACCTGTGGGACGAGGAGACGATGGCGCGGATGATGGACCACTGCCGCGTCCTGCTGGACCGCGCCGTGTCCGCCATCGACGCCCCCCTCGCCGCCCACTCGATGGTGACGGACGCGGAGCGCGACCGCCTGCTGGCGTGGGGGACGAACGATCGGGGGATGGATGTCGACGGGACGCTGGTGGAGCGCTTCGAGGCGCAGGCCGCGCGCGCCCCGGACGCCCCCGCCGTGGAGTACCACGACGCCGCCTGGACGTACGCGGAGCTGGACGCGCGCGCCAACCGCGTCGCGCGGCGGCTGACCGCCCTCGGCGTGCGGCCGGGCGACCACGTGGGCCTCACCGCCGGGCCCTCCGCGGCGATGGTCTCCGCGCTGCTCGGCGTGCTGAAGACGGGCGCGGCCGTGGCGCCGCTGGATCCGGAGTATCCCGCGGAGCGCCTGTCGTTCATGATCGCCGATGCCGGCATCCGCGTGCTGGTGACGGACGGCGGCGCGCCCGCGGGGCTCGACCTGTCCGGCCTCGCCACGCTGGACCTGGAGCACGACGCCGACGCCATCGCGGCGGAGGACGGCTCCGCGCTCGCCGCCGCGGCGCGCGCGGAGGGGACGGCGTACGTGACCTTCACCTCCGGATCCACGGGCAAGCCCAAGGCGGTGCTCACGCGCCACCGCTCCATCGTCCGCGCCTTCGTGGGCGACGAGTACGTCCAGGTCCGCCCCGGCGACCGGGTGATGCAGGCGGCCGGCCTTTCCTTCGACGCGGCCGTGTTCGAGGTGTGGGCGCCGCTGATGAACGGCGCGACCATCGTCGGCATCGACCGCGACGTGCTGCTGTCGCCGGCGGACTTTGCGCGGGCGCTGCGCGAGCGCGGGATCACCGCGGCGTTCCTGACGACGCAGCTCTTCAACCGCCACGTGCGCGAGGTGCCGGACGTCTTCGCCACCCTGCGCGCCGTCCTCTTCGGCGGCGAGCAGGTGGACGCGGCGGCGGTGCGGGCCTGTCTGGAAGGGGGCCGGCCGGAGCGCCTGGTCCACATGTACGGGCCGACGGAGACGGCGGTGTTCGCCACGGCGCACCCGGTGGATGCGGTCGATCCGGACGCGCACACCGTCCCCATCGGCCGGCCGATCGAGGCCACGCGCATCTACGTGCTCGACGAGCGCGGCCAGCTGTGCGGCACCGGCGTCCCCGGCGAACTGTTCATCGGCGGCGGGCGGGTGGCGGCGGGCTACCTGAACCGCCCCGAGCTGACGGCGGAGCGCTTCGTATCCGACCCGTTCTCCGCGGATCCGGACGCGCGGATGTACCGCACCGGCGACCGGGTGAAGTGGCGGGCGGACGGCACGATCGAGTTCGTGGGCCGCGTGGACTGGCAGGTGAAGGTGCGCGGCTTCCGCATCGAGCCGGGCGAGGTGGAGACCGCCCTGCGCGAGCACCCGTCCGTGCGCGACTGCGTCGTCATCGCCCGCGAGGACGGCGGTGAGCGGCGGCTGGTGGCGTACGTCGCCGGGCCGGACGCGGACGCATCCACCGACCTGCGCGCGTTCCTCAAGGCGCGGCTGCCGGACTACATGATCCCCTCCGCCTTCGTGGCGCTGGACGAGATCCCGCTGACGCCGAATGGCAAGGTGGACCGCCGCCTTCTTCCCGCCCCCGAGGCCCCCGCCGCGGTGGACGAGGGATACGAGGCGCCGCAGAGCCGGGCGGAGCAGGTGCTGGCGGAGCTGTGGGCAAAGGTGCTGCGGGTGGAGCGCGTGGGGATCCACGACAACTTCTTCGCCATGGGCGGCGACTCCATCCTGGCGATCCAGATCATCGCCCGGGCGGCGGAGCAGGGGATCAAGGTGCTCCCCCGGCAGATGTTCATCCACCAGACCATCGCCGAGCTGGCGCAGGTGGCCACCGCCGCGCAGCCGGTGGAGGCCGAGCAGGGCCCGGTGACCGGCGAGGTGCCGCTGGCGCCCACGCAGCGCTTCTTCCTGGAGCAGGACCAGCCGGAGCCGAACCACTGGAACCTGGGGCTGCTGCTGGAGTCCGCGCGGCCGGTGGATACGGACGCACTGACCCGTGCCGCGGCCGCGCTGCTGGACCACCACGACGCGCTGCGGAGCCGCTTCGCGCGCACGGCGGACGGCTGGACGCAGACCATCGGCGCGCCGGGTGAGGCGCCGGCCATCGAGCGCATCGATCTGTCCGGATTCGAGGGGGATGCGCGCGATACGGCGTTCGCGGAGCACGCGGAGCGGCTGCAGGGGTCGCTGGACCTGGAGCACGGCCCCATCGTCCGCTTCGCGCTGTTCGACATGGGCTCGGGACCGCAGCGGCTGGCCATCCTGGCGCACCACCTGGTGGTGGACGCCATCTCGACGGAGCTCATGCACACGGACCTGGAGCGCGCGTACGTGCAGGCGCTCCGCGGCGAGCCCATCACCCTCCCCGCCAAGACCACCTCGTACCAGCGGTGGGCGCAGCGGATGGCGGAGCACGCGCGGTCGGACGAGACGCGCGCCGAGGCCGCGTACTGGCTGGGCCAGGGCGACGCCACGCCGCTGCCGGCGGACTTTGCCGGCGGCTCCAACCGTGAGGACGAGTCGGGGATGGTGCAGGTGGCGCTGGAGCCGGCGGAGACCGCGTCGCTGCTGCACGACGTGCCCCCCGTCTACGGCACGCAGGTGAACGACGTGCTGCTGGCCGGGCTGGCGCGCGCCTTTGCCCGCTGGACGGGGGATTCGGCGCTCTGGGTGGACCTGGAGGGCCACGGCCGCGAGGAGCTGTTCGCCGACGTGGACCTGGCGCGGACGGTGGGGCTGTTCACCGCCATCCACCCCGTGCGCCTGGTGGTGCCGGAGGAGCCGGGCGAGGCGCTCAAGGCGGTCAAGGAGCAGCTGCGCGCCCTCCCCCGCAAGGGCGTGGGCTACGGGCTCCTCCGCTACCTGGGGGATGAGGAGACGCGCGCGGCGCTGGCGGCGCGGCGGCGACCGGACGTGGCCTTCAACTACCTGGGCCAGCTGGACGGTGCCGACGGCGACGACCGTCCCCTGCCGCACGCCGACGCCGACCTGGGCTCCATGCACAGCCACCGCGCCGACCGCATGCACCTGCTGACCGTGGACGTGTCGGTGGTGGGCGGGCGGATGTACGTGGTCTGGCGCTACGGCACGAAGGTGCACCAGCACGCGACCATCGAGCGGCTGGCGGAGGGCTATCTGGCCGCCCTGCGCGAGCTGGTCTCGCACTGCCGCGACCCGCAGGCCGGCGGCTACACCCCGTCGGACTTCGCGCTGGCCGGGCTGGACCAGGAAGGGCTGGACGCGCTGCTGTCGCAGATCGGGTAGGGGGCCCGAGCGTCGTCGGCGGGCCCGGAGTCCGCCCCCTCCGCTCGCTCAGGCTCGCACCTCCCCCAAAACCCCTGGGGGAGGTTGGGGTGGGGCAGGGATCGGGGCGCTTCGGACAGGGTGGAGCGGGGGGCAGGCGCCCCCCTCCCCGGCCCTCCCCCACAAACAGCGTGGGGAGGGAGGTGCGACGCATCTTCGGGAACGGGATCGAACTTCTCCCCCTCTCCTCGCGCAGTTTGCGGGGGAGGGCCGGGGGGTGGGGGACCGCGTCGGGCGCAGTTGGATGCTCGTCGCCGCGCGATCGAAGTTCTCCCCTCTCCGTGAGGAACGAACGGGGAGGGGCCGGGGGAGGGGCACCCCGCGGGCGCCAGTTCGATGTACGTCGCCGAACCGTGATCCATCGGCACAGCCAACCTCCCCCAGCAGTTTTGGGGGAGGTGGGCGAGGTTTACGAGCCCGGAGGGGGCGGACCTGGATCCGTCCGAAGCACGAACACTTTCGCACTTTCGCACTTTCGCACTTTCGCACTTTCGCACTGGCAGTTCGGTGAACCGCAAGAACGTCGAAGACATCTACCCGCTTTCGCCCCTGCAGCAGGGGTTGCTGTTCCACGCGCTCTACTCTCCGGAGACGGGCGCGTACGTGGAGCAGTGGCCCATGCTGGCCGACGGCGAGCTGGACGTGGAGGCACACGCGCGCGCCCTTCAGCGCACCGTGGACCGGCACCCCATCCTGCGCACCGGCCTGGTGTGGCAGAGCGTGCCGCAGCCGCTGCAGGTGGTCTTTCGTCAGGCGGAGCTGGAGGTGCAGCGCTTCGACTGGTCGGCGCTGGCCGAAGCGGAGTGGCGGGCGCGGCTGGACGCGTTCCTGGAGGCGGACCGCACGCGCGGCTTCGACCTGTCGCGCGGGCCGCTGCTGCGGGTGACGTACGCAAAGGTGGATGGACGGCGCACGCTGTGGATCCTCACCTTCCATCACGTCATCCTCGACGGCTGGTCCGCGCCGCTGCTGTTCGCCGACGTGGACGCCTTCCACGCCGCCGCGCGCGCGGGGCGCGAGCCGCACCTGCCCCCCGCGCCCCGCTACCGCGACTACGTGGCGTGGCTGCAGCGGCGCGACGCCGCCGCCGACGAGGCGTTCTGGCGGCGGGTGCTGGACGGCTTCGCCACGCCCACGCCGCTGCCGCTGGACCGCGGCGGCGCCGTGGTGGCCGAGGAGCACGCCAGCGCCCGCCGGCGCCTTTCCGCCGCGCAGCAGCGGCGGCTGGGCGAGTTCGCCCGCGAGGTGGC
>DASQBH010000051.1:0-12499 GCA_035635315.1 Longimicrobium sp. | reverse complement strand
AGGGGATTTATCCATGGAGCCTGCCGGTGGGCAGGGAGCCGGATCGGACGTGGACACCGCCGGGGCAGCGCCGTCGGCTGGCGGTTGGCGTGGGGAGGTGACCGGGGAGAGGGCCTCGGGCATGAGCGGCGACGACGACACCCCCGGGTACGACCGGATTCGCGGTCTGGACTGATGGCAAAGGGCTTTCGCGGCTACGACTTCAGCGACGACGAGGCCGCCGCGCTGCGCACGGCGGGGATCGATGGCGTCCCCGCGCTCTGGGCACGCGCCGCGAAGGATCCGGAGGAGCCCCTCGAGCGGCTGTCCGAAGGCACCGGGATCAACCTGAAGCGGCTGCGGAAGGTCCTGGCCGGCGGTGCGGAGCGAAAGGTGCCGCCTGCCCGCGGCAGCCTGCTCAGCCGGCACTGGCTGGATCTCGTCGTCCTCTGCGGCGTGGCGCTGGTCGTCGGCCTCGCCCTGCGCGATCCCCCGAAGCCGCGGACGGCTCCGGTCGCCCAGGCGCTCGTGCCCGTCGGGGCGTTCCAGGTGCTGCGCGACGTTCACGTGACCGACAGCACCCGGGCCCCCTCCACCGGAACCGGGCGCCGGGACGGGCTGCCGGGGCGAGTCACGCTCCGGCCGCTGAAGCCGGGCGAAGCGGTGGTCGAGGCGGACCTGGGGCCGCGGATGGCGCCCGAGGCACTCGCCGGGCGCGCCGTGCTTTCGCTCTCCACGCTCCCCGCGCGGGCGCCGGCGCCGCCGCAGGCAGGATCGCGGGTGGGGGTGGTCCTGTCCCCGCGCACACCCGGTACCGGCGGCGGGGCCGTGCTGCGCGACGTGCTGGTGCTCTCCGTCGCGCAGACCGACACGACGCTGCGGGTGGTGGTCGCGGTCCCCGAGGCGGACCTCGCCCCGGCCGCGGCGCTGCTGGGGAGCTCCGACGTGCACCTGGTCGCCTCCCCGTCGCCGCTCTGATCCGGATCGGCTGCGGCCGCGGGATCCGGCAGCATGGATTCCATTACCAGATCCTGGAAAAGATTGAGGGTACAGAGGAAACGGACAACAGCCGGAGGAACAGAGGAAACCAGGGGTTCATCTCTGTTCCTCTGGCTGTTGTCTGTTCCTCTGTACCCAATGCCTTTCAGGATTCGGTTGAGTGCGCAGGAGCCGCGGAAAGAGAAGCGCCCGCCCTCCACCAGGGAGAGCGGGCGCTTCGTCGTCCATCCACCGAGCCGGGGCTACCGCCGGCGGGCGCGGTTGCCGGGGATGCGCTTGGGGCCCTGGGCGTGCGCCTTCTTGGCCGCATCTTCCGCCTTCTGCTTTTCCGTGGCGCGCTTGCGCTCCCTGGCGATCAGGACCTGCTGCGGGAACGAGGCGACGTTGGTGGACGCGTAGTACAGGTTGAGCCCCGACGGCATGTAGAAGAACACGAAGCCCATCACCAGCGGCATGGTGTACATCATCATCCGCGTCTGCTCGTTCTGCTCCATCCCGCTCAGCTTGGTGCTCACGTACTGCAGCAGGAACATCGACACCATCAGAAAGAGGGGGAGGATGTACCACGGGTCCTGCAGCGAGAGGTCCGGCAGCCAGGCAAAGCTCGTCCCCCGGAACTCGATGGCGCTCTGAAAGACGAAGAAGAGCGTGATGAGCACCGGCATGGGGATGAGCAGCGGCACGCACCCCGACATCATCGAAAGCGGGCTCACACCCAGCTCCGAGTAGACCTTCATCATCTCCTGGTTCATCCGCGCCGGGTCGCCCGCGTGCTTGGCCTGCACCTCCTTTACGCGCGCCTGCAGCTGCGGCTGAATGGCCATGTTCTTCATCTGCGCGCGCATGGCCCGCGCGTTCAGCGGCCAGGTGGCCAGCCGCACGATGACGCCGAACAGGATGAGCACCCAGCCGTAGCTGAGCCCCAGGTCGTGCAGCGCCTTGAGCGCCCACAGCACCACCGCGGCGATGGGGCGGACGACGGGGCGCAGCCAGCGGTAGCCGTAGGGGTTCACCTCTTCCAGCTCGTGCCCCACGGCGGCCAGGCGGCCGTGCTCCTGCGGGCCCAGGTACGCCTGCATGCGAAAGGCGCCTTCCGGCCCCAGCGTCTGCACCACGCGGCCCCGCGCCCGCGACGAGATCGCCGTGTCGCCGCCGATGGCGTACTTCACGTCGCGGGCGGGCTCCATCTCCAGCCGCGAGAACCGCGACTGGCCGGCGCCGATGAGCGCGATGAGGAAGTAGCGGTCCTTGACCCCCGACCACACCAGCGGCCCGGCGATGGTGTCGGGGTACTGCACCTTGCGGATGTAGGTGCGGCGGATCTTGTCGCGGTCCCACCCCACGAACGCCAGCTCGTTGGCGCTGCCGTGCTTGGGCGAGTCGTGCGGCGCCAGCCCGGTGCCCAGCTCGGTGATGAGCTGCGCGTTGCGCGGCACCCCCGTAAAGCGCCCCTGCACGTCCACCAGGTAGCCGTCCGGGCGAAAGGTGTACGTCACCTCCGCCTGCACGGGGCCCGGGTTGGACGAGACGAAGCGCAGCTGCTTCGGCTGGTCCCCCTCGCGCAGGTCGATGCGCTGGGCGCTGGGAACGAAGGTGACGTTGCGGAAGTCCAGCGTGTCGCGGCCCACCACCACGCGCTGCGCCAGGACGTCGCGCGCGCTGCGGGGCACCAGCTGCACGCTGCCGCCCTTTTGCACGTAGCTCTCAAAGCGCAGCAGCGTGGCGGCGTTCAGGGCCGCGCCGCGGGTGCTGAAGCGGTATTCGTACAGCGGCGAGCGCACGGTGACCATGCGCTCCGGCGCGCTGCCGGCGGGCACGGCCGGGGCCACGCGCGGCGCGGCGGCCGGCGCCGCGGGGGTGGCCACCGCCGCCGTGGCGCTGTCGGCGCGGACGATGGTCTGCTGCGGGGGCGGAAACATCAGGTTCCACCCGAAGAGCACCACCGCCGAGATGACGAGGAACAGGACGAGCCGTCTGGTCTGGTCCATCAGCCGGGATCAACCGTGAGAAAAGTCAGGACCCGCCCCCCGAGGCTTCAGGGGACGGGGTCGAAGCCGCCCTTGCAGAACGGCTGGCAGCGGGCCAGGCGTTTCACCAGCAGCCAGCCGCCGCGGGCCGCGCCGTACTTTTCGATCGCCTCCAGCCCGTACGCCGAGCAGGTGGGATGAAAGCGGCACACCGGCGGCTTGAGCGGCGAGATCCCCTTCCGGTAGAAGCGGATGGCCGCGGTCATCGCGCGCGCGAGCACAGTTCCTCCGTGAGCGCGGCCACCTCGTCGCGCAGCGCGGCGAACGGGGCCGTGTAGGCTTCGGGGCGGGCCCGGAACAGTACGTCGAGATGGGCTCCGCGGTTTCCGAGCGCCGGCAGCAGCACGGTGCGCCCCAGTTCGCGCAGGCGCCGCTTGAGGCGGTTGCGCTGCACGATGGTGCGCTTGTGCTTGGGCACCACCACGCCCAGACGGGGAACGCCAGCGGGGGAAGGGGAGACGAACGCGTCCAGGTGGCGCGTTTTGCTCCTCTTCCCCCGTCTGAACAGCGACCGGATCTCGTCCGACGCGGTGATCCGGACCTGCCGGGGCAGGCCGAACCCGTTGCGCGCGTCGGGCCTTTCAGCCTCCACGCGCGGCCGCCGGTCAGTACTTGCTGGGAACCGTGACGGCGATCTTGTGCCGGCCCTTGCGGCGGCGGTTGTTCAGCACCTCACGGCCGCCCTTGGTGGCCATGCGGGCGCGGAACCCATGCTTGTTGATCCGCTTGCGGTTGCGCGGACGATAACTCGGCTTCATCGGTCAAACCCCTTCAGGGTGCTGCGCTCTTGGCTTCGGGGCGGCCTTGCGGGCTCGCGGCAAAGACAGTGAATGTAGCCAGGGGAGCCGGTTTCGTCAACGGGCGCAGATCCACCGCTGCCAAACCGCTCTGCCCGGCGCTCCCCCGCCTCAAGCGAGGCGCGAACGTTGCGGGCTGCGTCTACTCCGTTTACTTTTTCAGGAGCAAAGAAAAGACCCCGGGTTCATCACCGACGCGGAGGTCGGGAGAGGAATAGCCCGGGGACACGTCCGAAAGCTACCGATATGAGAGCGGATGGTCAAGCCCATTATGTGCAGGCGATTCGCAAGGCACTCTCCAACGAGCGTCTCGATGCGTATGGCCTGGGGCGCACCGACGACCAGAAGATCGCCAATTATCTCTGGAATCTGGCTCTCTGCGAGTCTCTCTATCCGGCGCTGAACGGCCTTGAGGTTGTGTTCCGCAACGCCGTCTTCGATGCGGGAGCACGGATCTTCAGCGGGATTTCCACACGCGATGTGCCTTGTTGGCTGGATGCGAATCCCTCGTTATTCGACAGCGATCACGAGCAGTTCGTGGTGGCGGCCAAACAGCGCCTGCGGGATCGGGGAGGAGCACTGGAGCCTGGGCGGCTGGTAGCCGAATTGACGTTCGGGTTCTGGACCTCGCTGTTCGAGGTGCGCTACGAGAGGAACAGGGTGCTGTGGCCGCACCTGTTCGGTGCACAGCTACTCGACTCCTCTGCCCCGCGCTCCATGCGCTCGCGCAAGCAGCTCTCACCACTGCTGAACCGTATGCGGTACCTCCGGAACCGCATATTTCACCACGAGCCCATCTGGCATTGGGGCGACCTGGTCCAGCATCACACAATGGCGATGGACCTGATCGGTTGGTTCAGCCCTGACCTGCGCGCCACGATTGAGCCAGGAGATCGCTTTCTTCAGGTGCACGCCGCTGGTTCCACCCCGTACCTGCAGCGCGTTCATTCGCTTATCATGGCCGCGTGATTCTGGTGCGTGGCTCCTCCGACCAAGATACCGCGCATCACCCCACCATCAGAGGGAGAGACGTTTCGGGGTGGACCCTCCCGACGACCTGTATCGCGAGAAATGCAAGACCGGGCGGAGTGGACGCGAAGGGGGCCGGGTTGGACGATCCAAGGACTGTCGCGAGGATGTATTCGGGTGAGCTTCGGACCTCTGCCACATCCGCAGAGCGCGTTTGCGGTGAGTACCTTGTGCCCGTTGCGCAAGGGGTTTGAAAAGGCGGCTAAATGCAAGCACTTACGGGGCTTTCTTGACTTTTCCACACCGCGTTTCTACGTTGCCGGGTGCCGTCTACAAGGTCCTGCCGTCCTGCTACTGAGAGTTGATGGAGCTTACCGCCGCGGAAATCTGGTCGCGCATCCTGGAGAGTGCCAAAACCGCGCTACCGGAGCAGGCGTTCCGCACCTGGCTGGCTCCCACGCAGGCGGTGGCCGTCTCCAACGACCTGCTCGTGGTCTCCACTCCCAACCCGTTCGCTGTGGACTGGGTGGAGGACAAGTACGCCGGCCTGCTCACCAGCATTGGCGAGCACCTTTTTGGCCGGCGATTCACGCTGTCCGTCCAGTTTCAGGGAAACGGCAAGGCCGCGTCCGTGCCCGCCATCGACCTCGCGCCTGCTCCACCCCCCGCCGCTCCGGCCCGTACGGAGAGCGCGCCGTCGGCGCACGCCGGTTCCCAGGCCGCCGACACCCGCCCGCTCGCCCCGCTGAACCCGCGCTACATCTTTGACCGGTTCGTGGTGGGCAACAACAACCAGCTGGCGGCCGCGGCTGCGCACGGTGTGGCCGAGTCGCCCGCGCGGCTGTACAACCCGCTCTTCATCTACGGCGGCGTGGGGCTGGGCAAGACGCACCTGATGCACGCCATCGGGCACGCCATGCTGGAGCGCGACCCCGGCAAGCGGGTGATGTACCTGTCCAGCGAGCGCTTTACCAACGAGCTGGTGAGCGCCATCCAGGACGGCTCCATGGCCGAGTTCCGGCGCCAGTACCGCGCCTGCGACCTGCTGCTGGTGGACGACATCCAGTTCCTGGAAGGCAAGGAGCGCACGCAGGAGGAGTTCTTCCACACCTTCAACGCGCTGCACGACAGCCAGCGGCAGATCGTGCTCACCAGCGACCGTCCGCCCAGCGCCACGGGGCTGGAGGACCGGCTGGTCTCGCGCTTCGAGTGGGGGATGGTGGCCGACATCAAGCCGCCCGACTTCGAGACGCGCGTGGCCATTCTGCGCCGCAAGGTCGAAGAGGACCGGCTGGACATCCACGACATGGACGAGGTGCTCACCTTCATCGCGCGCAACCGCACCTCGTCGGTGCGCGAGATCGAGGGGGCGATGATCAAGCTGCTCGCCTTTTCGTCGCTCACGCGGCGGCCCATCGACCTGAACCTGGCGCGCGAGGCGCTGGGCACCGGGCTGGCCGGAAGCGAGAGCAGCGGCGGATCGGCCGGCGGCCTTACGCCGCAGAAGGTGCGCGACAAGGTGGCCGAGGCCTGGGGCACCACGCCCGACGCGCTGCAGTCCAAGAAGCGCACCAAGGACCTCACCATCCCGCGCCAGGTGGCGATGTACCTGATCAAGGAGATGTTCGACCTGGCGCTGGTGGAGATCGGCAAGCTGTTCGGCGGGCGCGACCACAGCACGGTGATCCACTCCGTGGCCAAGGTGGAGGAGGACATGGCCGCCGACCCCGCCTTTCGCCGGCGCGTGGGCGAGCTGCGGGATTCGCTGCGGGCGTAGAAGAGCGGTACGAAGGTACGGGGGTACGAAAGTACGGGTCGGGCACAGGGGTAACTCCGCCGGCAAGGGCGAATGAATTCGCGGCAACGACCACACGAAGTCCGCCTTCGCGGACTGGCGGTGTTCGAGTCATCCGCAGGTGTGGTGGACGTGGCCGGGATCGCGGTGGAGTGGGTGTAAGGGATGGACAGGTGCAAGTCCGCTCCAGGAGCGAATGAATTCGCCGCTGGGAGGACGCAAAGGCCGCCTGCGCGGACCGTAGCCGAAAGTCCACGGCGCGCGACCGGATGAGATGCAGACCGGGAGCGGACGCGCAGGTGTGTGGAATGCCGCACACAGCCCGGCCGCCGAGTCCGCGCAGGCGGACTTTGTGACGTTGTAGCCGCGGTTTCAACCGCCCCGTGAAGGGGCCGGCGGGGCGCGCACGATCCGCATTGCTCACCGTGTTTTCCTCCGACCGCGCCTCCGCATCGGAAGCGAACGAAGGGAACAGAGCTTGACAGCGTTGCGCAAAGCCCGTACATGCGTCGGGGAACGGCGTGGACAACCGGTGTGGATAGTGTGGGGAGAAGTTGTGGAGTTCACACCCGCGCTGTGGGAACGTGGACAGGCTGGGGAGAACGCGGGTTTCCCACACACGTTGTCCACACGGGGGGCAGAGCGCGCAGGTGGTTGCGGGACAGGCGGATGACGAGGGCCGGGGGAGAGATGTACACGTTCCCACACCCTCTACTGTTATTACTGATTTGTATATCTCTATGAGGGTAGTAGGACCTCCTCGTGGAGAACCGGGTCAACCCCAGGCGATTCGCGGAACAGAACCGTATGCGATTCACGATCACGCGTGAGAACCTGCAGCAGGGGCTGGGGGCGGTGGCGGGGAGCATTCCGTCGCGAACCACCCTGCCCGTGCTGTCCAACATCCTCATCGAGGCCGAGGACGGCGCCGTACGCATGAGCGGCACCGACCTGGACACGGCGGTCTCGGTGCGCGTGGCCGCGGACGTCGCCGAGGCGGGCGCCATTACCGCGCCGGCCAAAAAGCTCCAGGAGATCGCCCGAGAGCTCCCCGGCGCGGTGGAGTTCGGCACGCAGGGCGACGCCATCCAGATCACCAGCGGCCGCACCCGGTACCGGCTGAACGGGCTGCCCAAGGACGAGTTCCCCGCCTTTCCCAAGGTGGACTTCGCCGAGAGTTGGCGGGTGACGGGGACGGACCTGCAGCGGCTGATCACCCACGTGTCGTTCGCCGCGTCCACCGAAGAGACGCGGCCGATCCTGAACGGCGTGCTCTGGCAGCTGGGCGAGGGCGAGATGCGGATGGTGGCCACCAACGGCCACCGCCTGGCCAAGATGACGCTGCCGGTGGAGACCGCCGGCGGCGACGGCACGCCGGCGGGCGACTTCATCGTCCATCCGCGGGCGCTGGCCCAGGTGCAGCGCCTGTTCCGCGGCGACGAGACGGTCGAGGTGGGGCGCTCTGAGAACCACATCGGCTTTCGCGGCAACGACGTGCAGATCTACACGCGGCTGATCGAGGGTCCGTACCCCAACTACGAGCAGGTCATTCCGCGCGACAACGACAAGCACATGGTGGCCGACAAGGGCGCGCTGCAGGCGGCGGTGCGGCGCATGGCCATCGTGGCCAGCGACCAGACGCACCGCATCCGGCTTTCCCTGGGCGGCCCCATGCTGCGCTTCGCCGTCGAGACGCCGGACGTGGGGACGGCCACGGAAGAGCTGCCGGTGGAGTTCGACGGCGAGCCGCTGGAGATCGGCTTCAACGCGCAGTACCTGCTGGAGCTGCTGCGCTACATGCCGACGGACGAGGTGAAGATGAGCTTCAAGGCGCCCGAGCGGGCGGCGACCATGATGCCCATCGGCAACGAGGACACGCCCGACTACCTGTGCCTGGTGATGCCCCTGCGCCTGCTGAGCTGACGGCGCTGATGCGGATCTTCGGAAGCGGAACGAGCGGGGGAAGGCAGATGCCTTCCCCCGCTCGCTTTTGTGCACACACCTGATCAGCCACCGTGCGTACACGATGAAAACTTCCCGCAACGACCCCTGTCCCTGCGGGTCGGGAAAGAAGTACAAGGCCTGCTGCATGGGTCGTGACCAGGCCCGCGCCCACGCGCGCTCCCTCCTGGGCGCCGAGGCGTTCGACGAGGCCGAGGGAAAGATGATGGAGTGGATGCGGGAGGCGAAGGTCTGGTCCGCCGACATCGCCCCCGCCATCGGCAGCGTTCGCGAGCATCCCGACGCGGCGCTGACGGTGGTGATGGTGTGCGCCGGCGAGTTCGTCGCTCACGCCGACGTGATCCCGCGCCGTCCCGCCGGGCTCGACGGGCGGGCGCAGGACGTCGCGGCCGCCGTCGAGACGGCCATTCGCATCGTCGGCGCGACGCCTGAACGGCTGGAGGTGCCACACCAGGATCTTGCGCGGGCGCTGGGTCCGCGGCTGGCCGGCCGCGGCATCGAAGTGGCGTGTGCCGCCTCGAAAGACCTGCTTGACGCGATGCACGCGACCCTGGCGCACATGGACCCCAGCCCCGCGCAGGGGCGGATGGTCATCACGTCCACCTGGTGCGAGACGGGAGCCTCCGCGGAAGAGCTGGCGGACCTTCATGAAGCCGCCGCCGGGTTCTACGCGGCGGCGCCGTGGGATGAGATGGACGTGCCGGAGACGCTGCTGCTGGAGTTTGCCGGCGAGGAATCTCCCTGGGCCGCCAGTTTGATGGGGGGCGGGGGTGAGAGCTTCGGGCTCGTGCTTCACTCCTCGCTGGACGACCTGCGGGCGCTGTGGACGAGCTTCGCTCCCTCGTCCGCGTTCCTGGACATGGACGGGTTCACCCTTACCGTCGACTTTGACCGCAAAGGCGAGCTCACGCGCACGATGCAGCGCGAGATCGCGGCGGCACGGTGGCCCATCGCCGCGCCGGGCGCGTATCCGCGTCTGTTCGCCATGAACCTGCCCGGCCGCTGGGTCGGTCCCGGGGAGGTGCGCCGCGCGACACAGGCGCTGCGGGCGGTCACACAGCTTGCCCAGGGCGGCGACCCGCTCGTGGAGACGGGCGTGCGGGTGACTCCGTTCGATCCCGAAGCGGATGACGATGACAGCCGGCTGGACTGGTTCGATGCCCCCGAGGAAGCCGCGCCGGTCCGCGCGGAGGGTCCGGGTGTGGAGCCGCGGCCGCACCTTGCGATGTGGGAGTCGGCCGAGGAGTTCGAGGCCAGGCTCGCGGCCAGCAAAGAGCGCGTCGCCGGGTTCGCGGAGTGGCTGCGGGAGCAGGGGGTGCCGGAGGAAGAAGCGGAGATCGACATCGACAACGCGGACGCCTGGAGATGGTGGACCGCGGGCCCGGGCTTTCCCGGCGCCGCGACGGAGCTGGACCTGCGGCTGTTCCTGTACGACATCTACGTCCGCAAGACGGATCCCACACCGGAGGCGGTGCGCGCCCTGCCGCGGTCCATGCGGCGCGTGGTCCGGTGGCTGGAGGAGCGTGAAGGGGTGCGCTACCCGTTTGCCGCCGGCGTGCTGGACGAGCTGGAGCGGATCGCCGCGCGTGCACAGGCGATGGACGAGCCGCTGGAGGATACGCTGCGCATCCTGTCGTACGACGTGTACGACGACCTGGACATCCGCTTGATGCTCCCCTCGTCCAGGGGCTGGCCGGACATGATGAGCCTGGAGGTGGCGAAGCTGCGCGAGGAGCTGCAGCGCCGCTGGCTGCTGTGGTACGACGAGCTGGTGCGTGGCGGAATGACGAACCTGGCGGACCTGGAGGACGAGCTCCTTGCCCGGCAGCGCGCGTGGGAGACCACGCCCCATCCGCAGGTCGGCGGGCGTACGCCGGCACAGGTGGCCGCGGAAAATGCGCACTGAGCCAGGCGCGGTGGCCGTGGGAACCGGACGTGGCCGGGTGTTCGTCACGGGCGGCACGGGGTACGTGGGCCGCGCGGTCGCGGAGGCGTTCCGTCGCGCCGGACACGTGGTTACGGGGATGGTCCGCAGCGACGCGGCCGCGGAGAGGCTGCGGGTGGCCGGGTTGGGGGCGGTGGTCGCGGACCTGCGCCGGCCGGAGACGTACCGGCACCACGCGACCGCGCACGACGTGGTGGTGCACGCCGCCTTCGAGTACGACGACGCGGGCAACGAGGTGCTGGAGACGGAGTCGGCCGCCGTCGAAACGCTGCTGGCGGCCTGCGCGGATGCGGGAGCGCCGCGGCAGCTGATCTACACCTCCAACGCCTTTTTGCTGGGCGGGATGGGAGTGGATCCGGTGGATGAGGACGTGGTGATCGACGAGGAGCGCTACGCGTCCCTGCCGCGGCTGCGGATGGAGCGCAGGGTGCTGGATGCGGGGACGGAGACGCTGCGGACGGCCGCCGTGCGCGTCGGCTCGGTGTACGGCGGAAACGGGGGCACCTTTCCGGGATGGTTCGACCTGGCGCGGCGCAACGGCTGGATGCCGCTGTGGGGAAGGGGCGAGAACCGCTGGCCGCTGGTGTACCTGGACGACCTCGCGGAGCTCTACCTGCGGATCGCGGAACGGCGCGCGACCGGCGTGTTCCACGGCGCCGACGGCGTGCCGATGACGGTCGCGGAGGTGGTGCGGGCGGCTGCGGCGGCGGCCGGCTGCGAAGTACGGCAGGTGGGAACGGAGGGCGTGCGCGACGTGCTGCTGCGCGACGTTCCCGTGGTGCCGGCGCGCGCGCGGACGCTGGGCTGGACGCCGCGGTTCCCCTCGTTTCGCGAAGGCGCGGATGCGGCGTTCCGTGAGTGGCGCGCCGCGGAAAGCTGAACGCAGGCGGCGGGTGGTCCTCGCAACGGTGGCGGGCGTGCCGCGCCCCGGCTCACCCTACTGCGGGCGGACCTTCGGCTCGAACAGCTCCACCACGTTCCCGGAGGGATCTTCCACGAGGATCTGGGCGCCGCCCTGGCCCTCCACGCGGTCGCCGCGGAACTGGGCTCCGGCCTCCCGGAGCGCACCCAGGAACCCGTCCAGGTCCTGGACCTCGAGCTGGAACCGGTTCCAGCCGCCGGGCTCCGGCGCTCCCCCGGCCCGTCCGGCACCCCCGGCGCCCGGCGCGTTCAGGTAAAGCCGCAGGTCCCCGCGCGAGAGCGCCGCGAAGCCGGGCGCCGGGTGCATCTCCACCTTGAAGCCCAGGAGATCCCGATAGAACCCGATCGCCCGCTCCACGTCGTCGACGATGTAGCGGATGGCCACCATGAGAGCCTCCTCTCCCCCGGGACTTGTGAAACGCTATCGTTCTACATCTTATGTGAAACGCTACCGTTTTACAAGTCCACCGTCGAGGATTAGCTTGGAGCCATGGATCCTCGCATTCAACGCACCCGGAACGCCGTGCTTCCAGCGACGCTGTCCTTGCTGGCGGACCGCGGCTTTGCCAACTTCACCATGGAAGGGGTGGCGGAGGCGGCGGGCGTTGCCAAGAGCACCGTCTACCGGTACTGGCCGACGAAGCTCTCCCTGCTGCGGGATGCCCTGGAGGGGTTGAATCGCCAGCCCGACGTGGAGCTCGAAGGGGGACCCGCCCGGGCACGGATCGAACGGCTGCTGGAGCACCTGGCGGCCGCGCTTTCCGACTCCGTTCTTTCCGCGTGCATTCCCGCCCTGATCGAGGCCGCGGAGCACCATCCCGAGGTCGCCGGCTTTCTCCATCAGTACAGCGACCGCCGCCGGTCGGCGTTGACGACCATCATCAGGAAAGGGATCGAAGCAGGGGAGCTGCCGGCGCACCTGGACCCGGAGCTCGCCGCGCTGGCGCTCTCCGGACCGATCTTCTACCGGCGGCTCATGACGGCAGCCCCTCTGCCGTCCGCCGACATCCCCCGCCTCGTGCGGCAGGTGCTGGGTCCGGCGTAGCCGCCTCCCTCAGAGGGTGTTGAGAAACCTCGGACTGTGAGAAGAAGCGGATGTCATCCT
>DASQBH010000050.1:0-3691 GCA_035635315.1 Longimicrobium sp. | reverse complement strand
TACCTATCCCGCCATCCTCGTTCCCGGCCCGGCGCCGAGGATGGCGGGATAGGTATCTCTCAAAAAATGCGGATGGCCCCCTGCCGTGCTTCCATCCCTCTGCCGTTCCCGACGCATCCACACACGTGTGGAGCAACCCCCGCCTGCCGACGTGCCCTGACACCATTCCACTGCATCGCGGGTCATCTCGCCGTTGCAGGGCGTTGCCCGCAGGTTGCAACCAGATCCGCGATGAACCGAATTTTTTGAGGGGAACCCCTCATGCTCATCCCCATCATCCGCCGGCGAGGATGCCGCCGGAAGCGCGCCGGACCCGGCCTCCACGAACACCTGATGCGCGATCTTGCAGACCTTCCGAGCGCGAGAAGGCCGGCGGGTTCGCGCCGCGGTGGCGCGAGGGGACGATGGACGGGATCGCGCATCAGGTGAAGCCGGATGGCGGATCACCGGGCGCTCCGGAAGACGACGGGGTTCCTGAAATATTTCCCCTGACCCCCTGCCGCGCTTCCCTACGGCCGCCGGCTCCCGACGTCCCCGGTGAAGCCTGGTGCGCCCCGCCATGGCCGACGTGCGGGCGGTGTTGCGCGTAGCGAATTCGCCCACGGTTTCCGGCGATGGGGCGTGCCCCCGAATCCGCGATGAGCCCGAAATCTACAGGTGTTTCGATCAGGATGCGTCGGCGACCGCCCTGGCCTTCTGTCCTCACTCAGGCTCAGGCCAGAGACCCCTCCGCGACGGCTCGCAGGACGTCCGTGGCGCTCAACAGGCCCACCAGCCGCTCATCCTCGATGACCAGAAGCCGGTGGACGCCGCCACCGAGCATCACCCGGGCTGCCTCGGCCACGGAGGCCCCGGGTGGGATGGAGAGGATGCGCCGGCTCATCACCTCCTCCGCGGTGTGCTCGTCGAATGCGTTCCGCTCCGGCCCCGAGGCATCTGCGAACGGCGCCGCCAGCGCCTCGCCCAGATCCATCCCCAGCGACACGAAAAAACCGGCCGCGGGCTCGTCCGCCTCCTCGCGCCAGGTCCCGGCGCCGGGATCCGCGCACTCCGGCGTCTCGTGGTCTGCCGTCGCCGCGAACTCCAGAAGGTCGCTCGCGGACACGACGCCCGCGACGGTGGAGCCCTGCAGCACCGGCGCGCCCGAGACGTGCCGCGCGGTGAGCAGCTCTGCCACCTCGCGCAGCGTCCATTCCGGCGCCACGGTCGCCAGCGCGTCCGCCGGCGTCATCAGGTCCCGCGTGGCGAGCCCGCTGCCCGGGTGCGGGAACATGGAAGCGTTGGTCATGATGCCCTTCTCGCGCTGGAGAGCCGGCCGCTGCCCGATCCGGAAGAAGTCCCGGACGCCGGGTTGAAATATCCGGTGTCGAGCCCCGAACGGGCGTAGCGGAGTGCTGGACTCCTCTGTCGGGATTCACTCGCCGCGTCGTCGTCGGTGCTCGGGCGGCAGGCGCCGCTGGGGGGCCGAGAACCGCGACGGACGGCCGTGGCCGGCCACGAGGAATGTCCGCCACCCCGCGGCCGGCTTCTCTACGCGAGCCCCCCTTGCGTGCGCTTTCACGGGCTGACGACCGTTCTACGGCAGACGCGGGAAGCCCGACTACGGCCAAGGCCCGGCGAAGCCCCACGATTCCCCTCACAATGCAGGGGACCTGTCCGGCACCCGGACTCGTCCGCGCGTGCAGATTGCTCCCGTGCCTGAATGGAGCGTGGCGTCATGGATGAGCTCGAACGCGGCTGGCAGGACGATCCGGCGGAGCGCGGCGACGCGGAGCGGCCGGGAGCGCCCGAAAGCGATCTCGCGGTGCCGGCGGGTGCCGTGGGTGCCGTCATCCTCTGCGCCTGCGGGAGGGTACGGGACACGGCGCTGGAGGAGGTCGCGCGGGCGCTCTTTCGCGCCGGGCTGGCGACGCTCCGTCAGGGTCCGGACACCGGGACAGCCGGGGAGGCGGTGCCGCCGGCGCCCCGCCGGGGGACGGGCCGGCGCGTGGACTGGATGGCGGCGGCCCTGGACCGGCTGGCCGATGAGCCCCGGACCCGCGGACTTCCAGTCGGCATCCTGGCCACAGGCCCCGCGGTGCCGGCCGCGCTGCGTACGGCGGCGTCGCGAAAGCGCCGGGTAAGGGCCGTGGTAGCCGTCGAAGGCCGGCCGGAGCTTGCCGGGACGGCCGTGGACACCCTGCGCGCCGCGACGCTGCTGGTGGTGCCTGGTCTGGACGCACCCATGCTGCGCGCCAATCACCGGGTGCTGCAGCGGCTTCGTCCGCCGGCCATGCTGCAGGTGGTGCCGGGGGCCGTGCACGCGCTGGAGGAGGCCGACGAGCGCCGGCAGGTGGGCCGGCGCATCGTCGACTGGTTCTGCACGCACGTGGGGTGCACGGACCCGGGCCCGGGAGGAGTGCCCTCGCGCACTCTGGAGCCCGCGCTCATCCTGACGGAGTAGGGCTCCGCGGCTGCGGAACGGGTGGCCGGAGGGGGCGGCCGGGCTGGGTTGCTTTCCCGCGGCACACGCCGCGCCGGCACGGTAACCGTCCGGGCGGGATACGGATTCGTGAGGCGGCCTTCGGAACCCCGCCGGATGCGCGTCCGCCGCGGCCCACGCGGTGAAAATCGGAATCCCGGAGATGCAGAGGGCGGTCCCCAATCCCGAGAAGGTGCGGGTGGGCGACTGCTCCTGCACCGGACGTCGACGCTCGTGCGTAACATCAACTCCGGCAAAAGACTTTGCACGCAGAGTAGCAGAGAGGCAGAGTAGCAGAGAGTTTCGTTCTGCTGCTCTGCCCCTCCGCTGCTCTGCGTGAGTGCTTTTTGTTTTTGCGGATCCGGTATAAAGCGGTGCCCTCCCGGGAGATCGGAGGGCACCGCTGCCCGTTCACGGCCCAGGCCCGGGGGCCGGCAGGCGCTCACACCTCGGCGAGCTCCTGCACCACGATCTCCAGCTCGTTGCGCACGGCGGTCACGCCGGGGACGGACCAGGCGGCGCGCTCAGCGTCCTCGTGCTCAGCCCACGAACGGACGGTGCCGCGCAGGATGGCGACGCTGCCGGCGGTTTCCACGTGCACCTTGCGGGCGTCCAGGCTGGCGGCGCGCTGGAACGCCGACTGGATCCTGCGCTCCACCTGCGACGCCTGCAGGCTGGGCTTCACCACGATCTGGTTGGTGACGCCCTTTACCCCCTGCAGGTGCTGCACGGCCAGCAGGGCCTCCTGCTTCTGGTACTGCCACGGCATGCTGCCCTCGAGCGTGAGCCACCCGTCCTTCACCGTGACCGTGACGGAATTCTCCGGCAGCCACGTGTTCCATCGCAGCGCGTGCACCGCCGCCTGCGCGATGTCGGTGTCGTCGTGCTGGAATCCCGGCCACAGCTCCACCGCCAGATCGTTGGCGATGCCCTGGACGCCGTCCACGCGCTTGACCGCGCGCTCCGCCGCCATCTTTTCGGCGTAGCTCTTCACGTGGCCGGCAAGGGTGACGACGCCGTCGTGGACGGCCACGCCGATGCCCGTCTCGTCGACCGACGGCTCGAACATGAGCTCGTCCATCACGTCGGTCTTCAGCTCCGCGGATGTCTTCATCCTGCCCTCCACTGGAACGAGTTGATGTGCGGGGGTGCCGCCCGCGCGGCTGCCCCACGGTCAAGCTGGTGCCGCGCACTGCTCCGCGCGTCGGGTGATTGCGGCCGGGGTGTAGG
>DASQBH010000049.1:0-2160 GCA_035635315.1 Longimicrobium sp. | reverse complement strand
TGGCTGCAGGACGACATGATCGACGCGTCGGACGTGGTGATCGTCGACGAGATCCACCAGACCAGCGCGGAGCTGGAGCTGTGCCTGGCGCTGGCCAAGCGCGCCGGCTGCCGCTTCATCTGGCTCAGCGCCACCGTCGATCCCCGCTTCTACTCCGAGTACCTGGACAGCGCCGCCGTCATCGAATCGTCCGCCTTCGATCCCGAAAAGGCGGCGGAGGTGCGCGTATCCAACACCAGCGACCCCGTCAGCTTCCTTGGCGACCGCTTCATGCGGCACGTGCAGAAGGAAAAGCGCGGGGTGGCCGTCTTCGTCCCCACGCGGGCGGGGACGGAGCAGGTGGCCAAGGTGGTGACGGAGCGCTACAGCGGCGTGCTGACGGAGTTCTACCACGGCGGCGAGCCGGTGGCCAAGCTGCGCCCGTTCCTGGAGGATGACGGCGCCACGCACCCGTTCGTGCTGTCGATGACGGCTGCGGGGCAGAGCGCGCTGAACATCCGCGGGCTGGACACGGTGGTGATCGAGGACGCGCAGTTCACCACCATCGTCAAAAAGGGCAAGAGCGTCCTTACGCGCATGCCGCTGGGCGCCAACGAGATCCTGCAGATGGCGGGGCGCGTGCACGGCCGCGTGGAGGCCGGCGAGGTGTGGATCCTCTCCGAGCGCGACATCGTGTTCGAGAACCTGCGCCCCACCGAGCCGCACTTTCAGCTGGCCGGCGACCCCGAGCGCGTGGCGATGACCTGCGCCGACATGGGCGTCCGCGCCGACGAGCTGGACCTGCCCGTGCCGCTGGACCGCATCGCCTACCGCCGCGCCGTGGAGCTGCTGCAGACGCGCGGCCTGATCGAGAACGGCCGGCTGACGCGGTACGGGCGCGAGGTGGAGGTGCTTCCCGTCGACCGCGCCTGGGGCGAGCTGCTGGTGCAGAGCGACGCGCACCTGGTGCCCATCGTCGCCGCCTGCGCGTCCATCGAGTCGCTGCACCGCATGCTGCGCCAGCAGGACAACGACATCGGCCAGTACGTGGTGGACGGCAGCGACCACCTTACCGCGTACGCCATCTACCAGGACGCGCTGGCGACCACGGGCTCGCTGGGCAGCGTGTACGGCCTGCCGCGCCACGTGTTCGACGCCGAGGCGCTGGAGAAGTGGTGTGAGGAGCGGGGGGTGATGATGCGGTCGATCGAGGACGCCGCGCTCGCCATCGCCTCCATCTACCGCGGCCTGGGGCTGGAGCTGCCGCGGATGCTGCCGAAGGTCAACACCAAGCTGGACCGCGAGTGGCGCGCGCTGGTCGCCCGGGTAATGCCGTTCGACCTGGTGATCGACGAGGAGACCAGCTGGGGCGAGGAGGTGAACGTCTCCAAGACCAGCATGTGCCGCTCGTACGGCGCGGTGGCGGGGGAGATCGTCTACTTCGCGGACAAGATGGGGCGCGCGCGCGGCTCCATCAGCGGCAGCAACATCCCCAACGAGATGGTGTGGGAGTACGCGCGGCCGGGCGAGGCGGAGATCGTGTACGATGCCTCGCACCGCCGCGCGCCGCTGCGCCTTCGCCGCGCCAAGGAGTTCCACGGCTTCGTCCTGGAGAGCGACGACGAGGGGATCGCCCGCTTTCCGCAGGGGATGGAGGACCAGGCCCGCCGCGCGCTGGCCGCCGCCGTCGCGTCGGGCCAGGCGTACCACCCCGACATCCCCGTCGTGCGCGAGACCCTGCGCGAGCTGCGCGAGGTCTTCCGCCGCAGCGCGGGGACCACGGCTGCGGTGAACGAGAGCGTGCTGACAGACCACCTGATGTCGCGGCTGGCGTCCGTCAACAGCTACGCCGAGTTCCTGGAGACGCCGCTGCGGCTGGATCCGGATTCGCTGGTGCCGGCGGAGGAGCGGGCGCGGTGGATGGCGCTGCCGGACCACATCTGGATCGACGAGCGCTCGTATCCGCTGGACTACGTGCTGGGGGATGATGGAACCGCCGTGGTGCGCGCCCGCATCCCGGCCAAGACGCTCAACCAGGTGGATGAGGCGGATCTGCCGGAGTTCGACCGCCCGCTGCACTGGACGGTGACGCGCGGCAAGCACGAGGCGATCCGCGCCGCCACGCTGGACGAGGCGCGCGTGCTGGTGCGCGACACCTCGTCCGTCACCCGCAACCGCGCC
>DASQBH010000048.1:0-3515 GCA_035635315.1 Longimicrobium sp. | reverse complement strand
GCGCTTTCCGAGCACCATCTCCACGTACCCGTTGTTGGGATCGACGCCGGCGCGGATCAACTGGTCCACCCGCTCGGGGCCGCGGTTGTAGGCCAGCAGCGCCAGCTCCAGGTTGCCGTTGTACTTCTCGATCAGCGTGCGCAGGTAGCGAAAGCCGATGCGCAGGTTGGTGTCGCGGTCGAACAGCGCCTCGCGGCTCACGCCCCGCTTGAAGTACCGCGCCGTGGAGGGCATCAGCTGCGTGAGCCCCACCGCGCCCACCGGGCTTACCGCCCGCCGGTTGAACTCGCTCTCCGCCCGCACCAGCCCGAACGCCACGTGGGGCTCGATCCCCTCCGCCAGCGCGATGTCCTCGATCCGCTCCGCCAGGTCCGCCGGGATGCCGAATTTGGACGAGTGCTCGTGGATGCGCTTGAGCCGCGCGATCTCCAGCTGCTGAAGCTCGATGGCGCCCTCCGGCGCCGTTACCCCGAGCGCTTCCCGCCACTGAACCACCGTCGAGTCCGCCGACTGTACTCCCAGAAAGAACGCTCCCAGAAAGAGCAGCCCGCCCACCAGCGCCACGCGCGTGGTGGCGGAAATGTCCAGCCGGGATTGTTTGCGGGCCTCTACGTCGGCCTGCAACTTCAGGATCAGTGCCTGCATGGGTGTGCCTCCGTTGGTGCACAGGTCGGAGACATATGGAGCAAGGCGTATGCCCGCTCACCCCTCAGGCCCGGCCTCCCACGTGCCGCTCCGTCCACCTTCCTTGCGCAGTAGCCGCACCCCGTCCATCACCATTCCGCGGTCCCTCGCCTTGCACATATCGTAAACGGTAAGGAGCGCGCAGCTTACCGCCGTGAGCGCTTCCATCTCCACGCCAGTCTTCGCTTCCACCCCCACCGTTGCCGTCACCCGCACGCCGGGCAGCGACTCGTCGGCCTTGACATCCACCTCCACCGAGCTGAGTGGAATGGAATGACACAGGGGGATGAGGTCCGGGGTGCGCTTGGCGCCCATGATGCCGGCCAGCTGGGCGATCACGAGCACGTTTCCCTTGGGCGTGTCGCCGGCCACGATGGCGCGCAGCGTCTCGGCCGACATGCGGATTGTGCCCTCCGCCACGGCGATTCTGCGCGTGACCGCCTTGCCGCCCACGTCTACCATGCGGGGCCGGCCGCTCTCGTCCAGGTGGGTAAAGCCGGGGTCGTCGGACATTTTTCCGAGGTCGGGATTCTGTTCCCCACACAGGTGGGACACGGGTGGGGCGGTGATGCAAACGGATGGCGCGTCAAGCCCCGCATGTGCGACGGAAGGAGGATGCAGGCGCCCGATGGGGCCATCTCGCATCAATCGGGTTCCGTGCCGTCCGCTGGCCGGGCGAATGATGCCCGTTGCAAATCGATCTGGGCTAACGCGTCATCCGCCCGCGAGAGCGAATAAATTCGCCGCTGGAAAATCGCAAAGTCCGCCTGCGCGGACTCGGCGGCCCAGCCGTGTGCGGCGCCCCGGGCGGCTGCGCGTCCGCAACGGGGAAAGGCTACGCGAGGGCCCGCCGGATCCCCCGCAGCAGGTCCGCCAGGATGAGCTGCGGGTTTACGTTGCCGGAGGCGAGCTCTTGCGCCTCCTGCACGCGCAGGATGGCGCGCGCCACGCCCTCCGGCCGCACGCCGGGGCGCGCGGCCAGCTTGCGCAGCAGCGCCTCGTCCGCCTGGGTGGTGTAGGCCACGGACTCCTGCGCCCCCGCGGACACCGCCATCAGGTCGCGCAGCCAGAGGGCCAGCGCCCCCAGCGCGCCACTGAACTCGCCGCGCGCGCCGGACGGTGCCACCGCGTTGGCCGCGGCGAATCGCCCCGCCTCGCTCTCCGCCAGCGCGGCGGTGAGCAGGTCGCGTCCCATCTCCCGCAGCCGCTGCGCCGTCCCCGCGCCCCCCGCGCCGGGGGTAAGCCGCAGCGCCCGCCCGATCGCACCCTCCGAGATGGAGGCCAGCGTAGCCGCCTCGGCGCGGTCCATCGACAGTTCGCGCACCAGGAACTCCGCCACGTCCTCCGCCGCCAGCCGCAGCAGCCGGATGGGGAGCACGCGCGAGCGGATGGTCGGCAGCAGCGCGCCGGGGTTGGAGGAGGTGAGGATGAGCGTCGTGTCCGCCGGCGGCTCCTCCAGCAGCTTGAGAAAGGCGTTGGCCGCCTCGGGGCTGGACTCCTGCGGCACCATCGCCTCCGCGTCGCCCACCACGAACACCTTCCGCGAGCCGACGGAGGGACGCATGGAGGCCAGCCGCTGCAGGTTCTGGATGGTGCCCATGAAGTACGCGGGCGCCTTTTCGAACTGCGGCACGTGGTGCGGGTTGGCCCGCCGGGCCGCCAGCTCCGCGCCGCGGGCCTCCTCCAGCTTGTCGCGCAGCTTTTCGGGCGTGGACGCGTCGGGGCGGGGAAGGGGAAAGAACCAGTGGACGTCCGGGTGCTCCAGCCGGTCGATCTGGCGGCAGGCGCGGCATTCGCCGCACGGCCCGTCGCCGCGTGGCTGCTCGCACAGGACGAGCTGCGCCAGCCAGAGCGCCACCCGCTCCTTGCCGATGCCTGCGGGCCCGTGCACCAGGAGCGACTGCGACAGGTTGCCCGCGCGCGCCGCCGCGGCGAGCATCGCCAGCGCGTCCGCGTGGCCGTAGACCGGAGGGAGGGGCAAGGGAGTGCGAAAGTGCGAAAGTGCGAAAGTGCGAGAGGAGCCCTCACCCGCTCGCTTAGGCTCGCACCCTCTCCCGCAAGCGGGAGAGGGTATAAACGTCGCGCCGCCTACCGGCGCGTTCCCGTCGGTGCGCGGTGAAGGGTGTCACCCGCGCCGAACTGTCTCGCCGCGCCGGCCCCGCCCACGCGAGCAGGTGAAGCCCCGTTCGGCGAGCGCAAGCGAGCCGAGACGGGGCTTATGGCCTTTCTAGCCGCGGGTTTCAACCCGTGGTGGCGGGTGGCGTGACGCCGGCCATAGGTCCGATCACCCCCGGGCCACCCCGGAGAGAGGCCGGCGGAGATGTCGGTCAGCGCCGCCCCCGCAGCCACCGCACCGGGTCTACCGCCCCGCCGCCCGGCTCGCGGATCTGGAACTCCAGGTGCGGCCCCTCCGCCGACGTCTCGCCGCCCACCGTGCCGATGGTCTGGCCCCGGGTCACCTGCGCGCCGGGGCGCACGTGCACGTCCTTGAGGTACAGGTACAGCGAGTAGTAGCCGCCGCCGTGGCTCACCACCACCGTGGGTCCGTAGCCCTCGAACGGCGCCGCCATCTCCACCGTCCCCGCCTCCACCGCCCGCACCGGCGACCCCGCCGCCGCCCCGATCCCCACGCCGTTGTAGCGGATGGTGGTCCCGTTGGGCTGCGTCGCGCGGCCAAAGTTGTAGACCAGGCGGCCGCCCACCGGCCAGTCCAGGTTCCCCACGTCCGCCGTCGTCATCGTCGACGCAGCCGGGCGCGGCGCGGCGGGGCGGGTGGCGCCGGGGGCCACGGGCGCGGCGGCGGCCTCGGCGGCGGCGCGGCGCTCGGCCTC
>DASQBH010000047.1:0-2833 GCA_035635315.1 Longimicrobium sp. | reverse complement strand
CGTGGGCCTTTCGCAGGTGCGCGGCGCCCCCAAGGCCGCCGTGCTCGGCGTGCTGGAGGGGCTCACGGAGACGATGTTCAAGTTCACCGGCTACGTGATGAAGTACGCGCCCATCGGCATCGGCGCGGCCATCGCGGTGACGGTGGGGCACAGCGGGCTGGGCGTGCTGGTGAACCTGGGCAAGCTCATCCTCACCCTGTACGGCGCCCTGGTCGTCTTTGGCCTGGTGGTGCTCCTTCCCGTGGCGCTGATGGCCCGCGTGCCGCTGAAGAAGTTCGCGCGCGCCGTAAAGGACCCGGCCCTCATCGCCTTCAGCACCACCTCGTCGGAGGCGGCGCTGCCGCGCGCAATGCAGGCCATGGAGGCGCTGGGCGTGCCCCGGCGCATCGTGGCCTTCGTAATGCCCACGGGCTACTCGTTCAACCTGGACGGCACCACGCTGTACCTGGCCCTGGCCTCGGTGTTCGCCGCGCAGGCCGCGGGGATCGACCTGACCCTGGGCCAGCAGCTGACGATGATGCTGACCCTGATGCTCACCAGCAAGGGCGTGGCCGCCGTGCCCCGCGCCTCGCTGGTGATCCTGTCGGGGACGCTGGCCACCTTTGGCCTGCCGCTGGAGGCCGTGGCGCTCATCCTGGGCGTGGACGAGCTGATGGACATGGCGCGCACCACCGTGAACCTGGTGGGCAACTGCCTGGCGACCGTGGTGATGGCGCGCTGGGAGGGGGAGTTCGACCCCGACCGCCCCGCCGAGGACGTGACGCCCGAAGAGGCGGCGCACATCCTGGGAACGCCGGAGCCGCAGCCGGCCTGAGACGTTTCGCTGTTTCGCATCCTGGAAACCACAGAGCTCAAAAGACCGTTCACATGCATCCGATCGCTTACGCCGTCCCCGTGTTCGGGGTGCTGGCCCTGCTGTACACCCTGTGGCGCTCGGCCTGGGTCACGCGGCAGGACGCCGGCAACGAGCGCATGAGCAGCATCGCCGGCCACATCGCCGACGGCGCGCTGGCGTTCCTCAAGGCCGAGTACAAGGTGCTCGCCGCGTTCGCCGTGATCGCCTGCCTGTTCCTGGGCTACCTCAGCCTGTCGGACGAGCGGTCGCACCCGGCCATCATCGGCGCCTTCCTGGTGGGCGCCTTCTTCTCGGCGCTGGCCGGGTTCATCGGCATGCGCATCGCCACCAAGGCCAACGTGCGCACGGCGCAGGCGGCGCGCACCAGCCTTAGCAAGGCGCTGGACGTGTCGTTCGCCGGCGGGTCGGTGATGGGGATGGGCGTGGCCGGGCTGGCCGTGCTGGGCCTGGGCTCGCTGTTCATCCTGTTCTACTACATGTTCGCCGACGGGCACGGCGCCAACAGCCTGGAGATGGAGCGGGCGCTGGAGGTGCTGACCGGCTTTTCGCTGGGCGCCGAGAGCATCGCGCTCTTTGCCCGCGTGGGCGGCGGCATCTACACCAAGGCCGCCGACGTGGGCGCCGACCTGGTGGGCAAGGTCGAGGCGGGCATTCCCGAGGACGACCCGCGCAACCCGGCCACCATCGCCGACAACGTGGGCGACAACGTGGGCGACGTGGCGGGGATGGGCGCCGACCTGTTCGGCTCCTACGTGGCGACCATCCTGGCGACCATGGTGCTGGGCCGCGAGGTCGTGGCCACGGGCGACAACTTCGGCGGGATGAGCCCCATCCTGCTGCCGATGGTGATCGCCGGCATGGGCATCGTCTTCTCGCTGATCGGCATCCTGATGGTGCGGGTGAAGGAAGGCGGCAACGTGCAGGGCGCGCTGAACCTGGGGAACTGGGTGTCCATCGTGCTCACCGGCATCGCGTCGTACTTCCTGATCAACTGGATGCTCCCCGACAGCATGCAGATGGGCCGCGAGGGGAGCGAGGCGTTCGGGCCCATGGGCGTGTTCGGCGCCGTGGCGGTCGGTCTCGTCGTGGGCGCGCTGATGAGCATCATCACCGAGTACTACACGGCCATGGGCCGGCGCCCGGTGCAGTCCATCGTGCAGCAGTCGTCCACCGGCCACGCCACCAACGTGATCGGCGGCCTGGCCGTGGGCATGGAGAGCACCACGCTGCCGATCCTGGTCCTGGCGGGCGGCATCATCGCCAGCTACGAGTTCGCCGGCCTGTACGGCGTGGCGATCGCGGCGGCGGGGATGATGGCCACCACGGCCATGCAGCTGGCCATCGACGCCTTTGGCCCCATCGCCGACAACGCGGGCGGCATCGCCGAGATGAGCGAGCTTCCGCCGGAGGTGCGGCAGCGCACCGACATCCTGGACGCCGTCGGCAACACCACGGCGGCGACGGGCAAGGGCTTCGCCATCGCCTCGGCGGCGCTCACGTCGCTGGCGCTCTTCGCGGCGTTCATGGGGATCGCCAACATCAACTCCATCGACATCTCCAACGCCCGGGTGCTGGGCGGGCTGTTCGTGGGCGCGATGATCCCCTTCATCTTCTCCTCGCTGGCCATCGCCGCCGTGGGCCGCGCCGCCATGGCGATGGTGGAGGAGGTTCGGCGCCAGTTCCGCGAGATCCCGGGGATCATGGAGGGGACGGGGACGCCGGAGTACGGACGCTGCGTCGCCATCGCGGCGGCGGGGATGATGGCCACCACCGCCATGCAGCTGGCCATCGACGCCTTCGGCCCGATCGCCGACAACGCGGGCGGCATCGCCGAGATGAGCCACCTCCCCAAGGAGGTGCGCCAGCGCACCGACGTGCTGGACGCCGTGGGCAACACCACCGCGGCCACAGGCAAGGGCTTCGCCATCGCCTCGGCGGCGCTCACGGCGCTGGCGCTGTTCGCGGCGTTCATGGGGA
>DASQBH010000046.1:0-5961 GCA_035635315.1 Longimicrobium sp. | reverse complement strand
ATGCGCGAGTCGCGGATGAGGGCGCGGGCCAGCGACAAGCGCTGCCGCTGCCCGCCGCTGAGCGTGGAGCCCCACTCGCCCACGGGCGTGTCGTACCCCTCGGGGAGCTCCTTGATGAGCTCCTCCAGCCGGCACAGGCGGACGGCGTCGTCCACCTCGGCGCGGGTGGGGTTCTCGCTCCCCATGGTGAGGTTGTCCCAGATGTTGCCCTGCATCATGGCGAACTCCTGCCACACCACGGAGATCTGCCGCCGCAGGTCCGGCAGGGAGATGTTCGTGGCCGGCACCCCGTCGAAGAACACCTGCCCCGCCGTGGGATCCTCCATGCGCGTGATGAGCCGCAGCAGCGAGCTCTTGCCCACGCCGCTGTGGCCCACGACGGCCGTGATCATCCCGCGGGGAAAGTGCACGTTCACGCCGTGGAGCACGTTCTTTTCCGCCGAGTAGCCGAACGCCACGTCGCGCAGGCGGATGTCGCCCTCCAGCACGTGCTTGATGGGCGGCGTGGGCACGTAGGCCAGCGACGGGTCCTGCTCCGTGGGCGCGTCCAGGTACTCGAACATGCGCCCCAGGTTCACCGCCGACTGCTGGAAGTCGCTGAACAGCCCCGTGATCTGCGCCAGCGGGTTGTACAGGTAGCCGATGTACGCGCCAAAGGCGATGTAGTCGCCCAGCGTCATCTCGCCCGCGATCAGCAGCCGCCACGCGTACCAGGTGTACAGCGCCATCCCCGCCGCGCGGATGATGCCGTTGAGGCCGTTGAAGATCTGGCTGAAGCCGCCCGCCGTGAGCTGCACGTTCAGCGCGTTGCGCATCTGCGCGTTGGCGCGGTCGTACACGTAGTGCTCGCGCGCCAGCGTCTTGAGCGAGCGGATGTGGCTGAGCACCTCTACCTGGAACGCGCCCAGGTCCGCGTACGCCTCGGCGGTGCGCTTCCAGTACTTGCGCATGATGCGCGCGGACAGCGTGGTGAGCACCACCGTGAGGGGGATGGTGATCAGCGAGACGATGGCCAGCTTCCACTGCAGCAGGAACAGGAACGGCGGAACCAGGAGCAGGTACGCGCCGTTGACGAACAGCGTCTCGAAGACCCTGCTGACACTCTGCAGCGAGCTGCGCACGTCGCCGAACCGGCTCATGATCTCGCCCACGCGGTGCTCGTCGAAGAACCGCGAGCGCAGGTGCTGCAGGTGGTTGAAGAAAAGGAGGCTGGTGGCGTTGCTGAGGTGCGCGGTGGTGTAGGTGGTAAAGTAGCCGCGAATGCCCCCCATGACGGCCTGGGCCACCGAGAACGCCAGGATGCCGCCCACCAGCACGTGCATCAGCGTCACGTTGCGGGTGGGGTACACCTCGTCGATCAGCAGCTTGCTCAGGTACGGCAACGCCATGCCGAACAGCCCCAGCACCAGCCCCAGGACCATTCCCTTGGCCAGGGGGCCCCAGTAGGGACGGATGACCCGCAGCAGCCGCATGAACTGCTGAAACGCCTCGCGAAGCGGCGGGATCTCTGCAGGGCCTGGCGGGCGCATGCCTGGCGGAGGCATGCCTGGCGGGGGCATGCCTGGCGGGGGCATGCGTGGTGGGGGCATGCGTGGTGGGGGTATGGGTGGTGAGGGCATGGAGCGTCTGAGCTGCCTCGAAAAACCGGAACCCCGCGGACGGGGCGTCCGCGGATCTCGTCGTTAAAATGCCGGCGCGGGCGCCCGCACGCGTTCGCTCACGCGGAGCCGCCTTTTCCGCCAGCACGTAAAGATAACTTCCGCCCCGCGTTCCGCATACCCCGGGAACGCGGGGCGGCTTCTCCGTGCGCTCGCTCAGCAGGTGCTGGTGTCCAGGCACAGCCGGTCGCGCGTGGGACAGGCGTCGCGGCACGAGCGGCCGCTGGCGAACTCCTCGCGCTCCACCTCGCCATCCACCACGGCCTGGAACGACTCCACCCGCAGCGTGTCCAGGTTCAGCTTCGGCTTCGTCTCCATGGGATTCTCCTTGCGATGGAATGGTACACGATACATCCCGCGGGAGACGGGCCGCGAATCATCACACCGGTGCCGCCACCCCGCGTACCCCCCTCCTGCTCACGGCGGTCCCCAACGGAGCGGGCGACAATGCCGATTCCGCTCCGGAGCGGCGTTGGCGTCCTGCCCGGGGAAGATCCGTCGCCATTCAGATCACGCGCCGGTCCGGAGCGAATAAATTCGCGGCAACGACATCACACAGTCCGCCTGCGCGGACTCGGCGGCCCGGCTGCGTGCGGCGTCCCGGGCACCTGCGCGTCCGCACCGGGACGACCCCGCGGATCATCCTCGATCCGCATCCATTTCCACAGACGCCGACATCCGGCGCCAGGTTTCAATCAGGCGCCGGCGCCGACCAGGCCGCGCTCGAAGTCGATGAAGCCGGCGCGGTACGCCTGGGCCAGCTGCTCCACCACGCGGTCTTCCAGCCAGTCGTGGTCCGGGGCGCCGTCCGGGCTGCTGACGGCCTCCTTGACCACGCCGATCAGCTCCTCCAGCGACGCCGGCTCCTGCACGGTCTGCAGGATGAGCGCGGCAAAGGGGCTGAGCCGGCGCGCGCCCGCCCGGCCGCCGGCGAACTGCACCAGGTAGTACGCGTCGTCCTCGGCCGGCGGCGACGACTCGTCGCCCAGGTCCAGCCACGCGTCCCAGTCCCACCGGGTAGACACCACCCGCGCCCGCGACGAAAGGCCCACCCGCCCCTCGCGCCAGTCCAGCTCGTCCTGCGGCAGGCGGGCCAGCGACTCCAGGAACTCCTGCGTGTAGTCCTCCACCGACTGCGCCAGGGCAAAGCGCGTGCGCTCCACGGTGAACGCGTCGTCCAGCCGCGCGCGCCGCTCCTCATCCGCCACCCCGATGACATGCGCGGTGATCGCCTCGTACACCGTCTCCACGTCGCTGCGCCGGGGCGCGGTGCCCATGGGACGCGGCGGGGCCAGGGCCGACACGTCTTCGCCCAGCGCGGCGAAGATGCGCAGCGTGCGGCCAAAGTGCTCCTCGACCGTGCGCTTCTGCAGGGCGGCGTACCCCTCCGCCCCGGCGCGCCCGGCCTGGGCGGCGGAGTCGTCGGGCGCGGTGAGCATGAGCGGCGAGGGGACGTCGGGGCGGGCCAGGCGCAGCAGGAACATGCCGATCCCCGCCTCGCCCAGCAGCAGCCCCGGGTCCTTTACACCCCCCATGGTGCCGCACGGCCACGGCTCGCCCGCGTCCTCGTAGCGCTCGATCCCCGTCAGCGCCGTCGCCTTTGCCGGCTGCAGCAGCGCGGGGTCGCCCAGGATGCGGGCGCCCTCCAGCAGCGTCTCGGCGTTGCCGCCGCGGCCGTGGCACAGGGAGTAGTTCATCCCCACCTCGTCGGTGATGGAGCGCTCCACCGAGGTGAACGAGGCGCGGGCCTCTTCAAGGTACACGGGATCGCCCAGCACCTGATACGCCCGGAGCCGCGAAAGGCCGATCCCCGGGCCGCCGTGGCACCAGGCCGACATGTAGTGCATGGGCGGGGTGACGACCCAGTCGCCGGAGCGCAGCCGCTCGCGCAGCTGGTCGATGCGCCCCTCGAACTGGTACTCGCCCAGCTCGGTGTGGCGCAGGTCCGGCCAGTTGCCGCTTTCCTCGCTGTAGAAGCGCTGCTCGTACAGGAATCCCTGCTCGGCGGCGTAGCGGTAGCGGCCGTCGCCCGTGGCGGCGTACAGCTCCAGCAGCCCGTGCGCGATCCCCGCGGCGCCGTGGGCGTAGCCGCACAGGTTGCGCACGGAGCTGTTGCGCATGGTGGACCAGCTCCAGCCGTCGGCGTCGCGCGAGGCCTGCTCGATCAGGTGGTCGCCCAGCCGCCGCGCGATCCCCAGCGCCAGCTCGGCGTCCACGTGCTTCGCCAGCCGCAGCAGGGCGGGAATGCCGCCGCCGCCGCCGGCGATCACGTCCATTCCGAAGTCGCGCGCCTCGTTGCCGGCCAGCGGCCGCAGCAGCGCCTCGGCCTCGCCGTACAGCTCCGGCCGCCCCAGCAGCTCGCCGATGCGCGCCGCCACGTAGGCAATGCCCACGCGGCCGCTGTGGTAGCCGTAGGAGGCGTCGGAGAGCTCCGCGCCCTCGTTCAGCGCGTAGCGCAGCCCGCCCAGCGCCACGCGGGCCATCTCCTGGTCGCCCGTGGCGGCGGAGAGCTCGGCCAGGAACAGGGCGATGCCGGAGGTGCCCTCGTACAGGGTGCCGCTGGCGATGGCCGGCACGCCGCGCCGCAGCCCGGGGGCGGAGCGGTCGGGGGTGATGACCTCCCAGGTGCAGGCGTCGCCCTCCCACCGCGCCTCGGCCGCGATGCGCCGGCCCATGCGGTGGGCTGCGTCCAGAAAGGTGTCGGGGCCGGCCTGGGTGCCGGCGTGCGTGGTCTCAGTCACGGGTCGGTGCCTTGCGGATGGGTTCGGCCGCGGCGGCCGTGTTCGGTGGATCGGGATCCGGCGGCCTTTACCCCGGCTGCGAGGCGCGCAGCGCCTCTGCCGGGCGGCCCAGCGCACGGGTGACCAGGTATCCCAGGTAGCTTTCTTCCTGGATGGTGATCCCCAGCCGGTTGTTCATCATGTGCAGGTAGCTGGGAAGCAGGGTCTGCCAGGCGCGCACCCACTCCGCCGCCGGCTGCCCCATCGCCAGCACCCGCCCCTGCTCGAACAGGGCGCGCAGCTCCTCGCGAATGCCGCGCATCCCCGCGGCGTACGCGTCCAGCGTGTCGCTGAGCGAGTCGCCGTCGTCCATGGCCTCCCAGATGGCGTCCACGTACTCCATCAGCGTCTCGGCCTGGTTGCTGAACCCCTGGTCAAAGGCGTCCAGCAGCGTCTCGCGGCCGTCCTCTTCCCGCGCCACGGCGCGCAGGTAGTTGGTGGAGTACATCTGCGTAAAGGCGCTGCCGTGCTCGCGGCTGTTGGCAAAGAGGTGGATGAGGATGACCGTCCCCAGCAGCCCCTTGCCCAGCCGCGACGACCGCTCCGTCCCCATCTTTGCGATCAGCGCGTACGCGGCGTCGCTGCTTACCTCGAAGGCGCGCTCGGAGACCAGCAGCGCGTCGGGGCCGCCGTAGCGGTCGGTCTCGGGCTCGTACTCCACCCGCGCCACGTGCGTCACGCGGACGGGCTCCCCCTCCTCGCGCTTCGGTACGCCGGGGTTCTCGGGCCTGGCGTCGATCTGCACGCCGGGGTTGTGGGCGCGCAGGTGCTCCACCAGCGCGGGCCACACCTCACCCGCCAGCACGTCCGGCATCCCCAGCAGGCGAAGGCGGACGTGCGGGCCGAACTCGCTGTAGCGGATGAAGAAGTGCTGGTGGATCCACCCCTCCGCCTGGCAGCGCCGGACGAACGGCTCGGCCACGTCCAGCACCACGCGGTCGCAGTCGGGGGTGTAGATCCACCCGTCGAAGAACAGGTACACGCTCAGCCACTCGCGCCCGTCGGTGCGCGGGGGCGGCGGCGGGGACGGCGGAGGCGGAGTGAATTGCACGTCTTCGCTCATCGCCGTCAGTCTCCCGGAAGCGATTCGGCCAGCTCGCCCGCGTCCGCCGGGGCGCTCGCGGTGCCGCCGGGGAAGTACAGCTGCACGACCAGCTCGGTGGCAAAGGACGCGTCGCCGTGGCGGGGGAGCTGCGCCCGGTCGGGGTAGCGCTCCTCGAGGGTGGCGCTGTAGCTCTTGAGCCCGTGCGCCACCTTGCCCAGCAGCCCCACCAGCAGCGGGTTGGCAAAGTCGATGAACTGCGGCTTGAAGAAGTCGCGCGACTGCTGCGTCTTCCGCTTCCTGTCCTCCAGCCCCAGCTTGGGCGGCCCCGCGGCCTCACCCTCGCCCTCTTTCGCCTCCCCTTCCGCCGCGACGGGCGCCGCCTCGGCCTCGGGGGCCTCGTCGTGCTCGTCCGCGATCACCTCCTCCGCCTCGCCGGCGGGGGCCTCGTAGCCGGGGATCTCGGCGGCGGCCTCGGCGG
>DASQBH010000045.1:0-3285 GCA_035635315.1 Longimicrobium sp. | reverse complement strand
CCTCAGCGGCAGGCACCCGGCGGATCGCGCAACGCCGGCGGCGGGGAAAGGGCGCGCCCGCGCCGCGTGAGGGATGCGCGCCCGCAGGGCCGAGAACACGGCGCGGATGCACGAGCGCGGAGGAAACGCTTCGACGGAGGGTGAGCGCCGGGGGCTCGGCGCACTTAGGCACAGTTGTATCGTGCCTTAGTGCGCGCGCAGCCCGGCCCGGAGCGCAGCGGAGGGACACGCCCAAAACAGCAGTGCGAAAGTGCGGGAGTGCGAAAGTGCGAGAGTAACGGCAACGGATCTTCCAACACTCACGACGCCGCCGGGCGCGAAAAAGCCCCGCCGCATGACGCGGCGGGGCTTTCCGTAGGAGTGGTCGCTATAGGATTTGAACCTATGACCTCTCGCGTGTGAAGCGAGCGCTCTGGACCAGCTGAGCTAAGCGACCGTATCGCGGGCCGGGGGGTACCCGCGCCCGCGCCGGAGAGTGGGCTGCTTCCTGCGGGGACCTGACCCTTTGCCCTCCAGATTTTTTTGCTACCAGTACCCCGTACGGGAATCGAACCCGTGTTTTAGCCTTGAGAGGGCTATGTCCTAGGCCACTAGACGAACGGGGCGACAAGCCGCTAAAACTATCGCCTGCAGGCCTTTCCGTCAACCCCGCCAGCGACGGCCGGGCGGCGGACCCGGCCGAGAGGCGCCGCCCGGATTCGAACCGGGGGTGGAGGATTTGCAGTCCTCTGCCTTACCACTTGGCTACGGCGCCGATAGCGCGTTCGCGGCCCCGCACGGAGGCCGCGAACGCCCGGCGAATGTATGGGTACGAGGGCTGCGAGTCAACCCCCGCAAGGCATTTGTTCACCCGTGCGCGGTTTGACAGCGCCCCGCGCGCACGCTACCGTCACCCGCCCCTGAGGCGCACGTTTTTCACTCCCGTTTCCCGAAATCACGCCGGATGAAGCTGTCGTCCCGGGCCGCCCTGCTCGCCCTGCTGACCGCGGCCCTCCCCACGCGCGCCGCCGCGCAGGAGGCGGAGGCGTGGGTGCTGCCGCGCGGCCTGCTGGAGGTGGGCGCCACCGGCTCGTACACGGGCTGGGACACGCGCCTGGACGGCTTTCCGTTCGGCGCCGACCTCTTTGGCCCCTACCAGGTGCTGGCCAACCGGCTGCTGGCCGGCCGCGTGGAGCCGGTGCAGGCCGGGCTGGCAGACCTGTTCGCCAACACCATCGACCCCGACTCGGCCTCGGAGCCGATCGCGGTGACGGCCGGCACCTTCTCGCTGCGCTTTGCGGGCGACATGCGCTCCGTGCCGTTCAACGTGCGCTACGGGCTCACGCACCGGCTCACGGTGTTCGCCACCATCCCGCTGGAGCGCAGCGGCACGGTGGTGTTCGGCCCGTACTTCGCCGGCGCCACGCTGGGGCTGAACCCCGACACCATCGCCAACCGCGCGGCGCTGGCCGAGGTGAACGAGCGCTTTCGCGCCCTGGGCGGCGGGCTGCTGCTCCCCGTGCAGGGATCGCCGGAGGGGATCGAGCTGCAGAGCCGGCTGCGCGCGATCGAGGGGGCCGACACGCTGGAGCTTCCCACGCGCCCGGTGAACTTCGACCAGCTGCTGGCCCTCCCGTCGCTGCGGGCGCTGCTGTCGGACACGGAGGCCGCGGCGCTGGGGATCGTCTCCACCCGCCGCCCGTACCACCTGGGCGACATCCAGCTGGGCGCGCGCTTTCTGCTGATCCCCGGGCCGCCGGGGTGGCCGCACCCCGACACCATCGTCCGCCGCTCGCTGCGCACCAGCGTGGGGGTGCGGGTGCGGCTCCCCACCGGGAGCGGCGACACGCGCGTGGCCACGGAGATCCCGCCCGGCGGCGGGCACCTGGGGGTGGGCGTGGACGTGCTGAACGACGTCTTCCTCTCCCGCCGCTGGTACGTGAACGTGTCCGCCAGCGGCGACTGGCTCCTCTCCGCCGACGTGCTGCGCCAGGCGTTCACGGAGGAGCAGCCGTTTCCGGTGGACAGCTCGCTCAACACGGTGCGGCGCGCGCCCGGGCCGCGCCTGGCCTTTTCCGTCACGCCGCGCTGGCGTCTGACGGACGAGATCTCGTTCCACGGCGAGTACGCGATGCTGGCGCAGGCCCGCACCCGCTACGAGGCGGGGGATTCGCTGCTGCCCAGCCCCTTCGACTGGCGCACGGGCGGGGCGATGCACGCGCTGGGGCTCGGCATCCGCTACTCGTCGCTGCAGGCGTTCGCGCGCGGGCGGGCGCGGGTGCCGTTCGAGCTCACGCTCTCCGCCTCCGAAGCGGTGCTGGGGACGGTGCAGGCGCCCGACGCGTTCTCCGTCCGCCTTACCGGCCGCATCTTCGTGGACCCGCGGCGCTTCCGTGCGCTGCTCCCCCGCCGCGGCACCGACAGCGTCATCCCGCCGCCCGACGCGCCGCTGGACACGGTTCCTTCGCAGGTGCGCCCGGACTCCGTCCCCGCCGCGGAGCCGCCGGCGGTCGAGGCGCCGCGTCCCGTGGTAACCGAGCCGCCCGTCGCGCCGCCGGTGCCGCCTCCGCCACCACCACCGCCCGCGGCGCAGGCGGCGCAGCGTCGGCCGGCTGGAAGCGGAGCCCGCGGGAGCGATTGAAATCGCGGCAACGACTTCACGCTGTCCGCCTTCGCGGACACGGCGCCGCGGGTGACCACGCGTGAAACGCGAGCCCCGCCCACCCGCAGAGCGGATGGGCGGGGCTTCTGGCATCGGGGCCGGATCCTGGAATACCGACCCCCAAATACCCATGTGATACCCAATCCCGCAATTCATTGTACACCAGGGTTTCTACTGCTGCCTTACATGGAGGGCGCGGAGGACACATCAATGAGACCAGATCCTGAAAGGACTTGTCTCACACGGAGTCAACGGGGTCAACGGTTTTGATCTTTACCGTTGACCCCGTTGACCCCGTGTGAGAAATGCAGTTCTGATGTGCGACTGGTGTTCGCCCGGATTCGGCATGAGTGCACGACGAATCGTAAGAAACGGTATGATTTCCTGAGGGAGGCGCCGCGTTGAATCCGGCATGACCTCCGCCCTCCGGGCGCCGACCGAAGGATCTCGCCGGCAGAACCGCGGGGCTGGATCAACACCATGAATCCAGCCCCGAGACCGCCGAGAGGAGATCCTTCGGTCGCGCGCTGACTGACTTGCCAGCAGACAGGTTCGCGCGGCGCTCCCTCAGGAAGTCAATCCTCTGTTAGGTGATTTCCTGAGGGAGGCGCCGCGTTGAATCCAGCCTCACCTCCGCCCTCCGG
>DASQBH010000044.1:0-3327 GCA_035635315.1 Longimicrobium sp. | reverse complement strand
CCTCGTACTTGCGGCGCTCCTGCACCCGCATGAACACGCAGTCGTTGGCCGGCGCGCCGCCGCGCTCGCGCCGCGCCGCGTTGCACAGCACGCCCACGTCCTGCCCGCCGCGCGAGCGCAGGAGCAGAAACACCTCTTCCGCGTGCCCGTGCATGCGAAGAAGGGGAAAGAAGTGCGTCTGGTAGAAGATGCGGGTGCCGACGTTGAACAGGCGCTCGATGGAGCCGCCGGTGAGCTCGTCGGCCTCGTAGCCCAGCATTCCGAGCAGGGTGGCGTTGACGGCGGTCACGGTGCCGTCGTCCACGAACGAAAGGAACCCGCAGGGCGCGTGGTTCAGCAGGTCGTCCATCGTCTCCGCCGCGGTGCTGCCGCTCACCTCAATCCGCGGCGTGCGCGGGATGCAGGTACTCCCGGATGATCTCGACCGTTTCTTCCGGGTGGCTCATGTGCGGGCAGTGGCCGGTGGCCTTCATCACCCGCAGCGTGCTGTCCGGCAGCGCGCGGTGCACGTACTCGCCCACTTCCTGCGGCGCGATCATGTCGTCGGAGCACTGCATCACCAGCGACGGCACGCGCACGCCGCGCAGGTCCTCGCGGTTGTCGGCAAAGAAGGTGGCCTCGGCAAAGCGGCGGGCGATGGTGGGATCGGTGGAGCAGAAGCTCTCGGTGAGCTCCTGCCCCAGCTCCGGCCGGTCGGGGTTCTTGACGATGGCGGGGGCCAGGAAGTTGGCCCAGCCGATGTAGTTGCTGTCCATCATCTCCAGCAGCCCCTCGATGTCGGCGCGCTCAAAGCCGCCCACGTAGTCCGGCGCGTCGTTGATGTAGCGCGGAGACGGGCCCACCATGATGAGCCGGGCAAAGCGGTCCGGCTCCCGGTTGGCGGCCAGCACGCCCACCATGCTGCTCACCGAGTGCCCCACGAAGATCACGTCGCGCAGGTCCAGGGCGTGGACCACGTCCAGCACGTCCTGCGCGTACCCGTCCAGCCGCGCGTAGCGGTCGGCGTCGTACGCGCCCAGGTCCGACTTTCCGGAGCCCACGTAGTCGAAGAGGACGATGCGGTACTCGTCCTGGAACGCCGGCGTCACGTAGCGCCACATGTTCTGGTCGCACCCAAAGCCGTGGGCGAACAGCATGGGCTGCGTTCCCCGGCCGGATACGTTGACGTTGTTGCGCGCGAGTACGTCCTGGCTCATCCCTGCTCCAACTGCGAGGTAACCGGCGTCCGCGGCGGCGCGGGAGCGCGCCTGCCGGAAGGGCCGGAATCCGTTGCCGTATCGCAACATAGAGAGACGGCGCCGCGGCTGGCAAGCGACTGCCGCGCGAAACGCCAACGCACCGGACGCCAGTCGCGGCCGGAGGATCTGGGGGGAGCGGGTGTGTGGATGCAAGAGATCCGCCGTAGAGTGCGGGTGCCTGCGACGAAAGCTCATCCCGGCTCCTGAAAAAAGATTGGGGATACAGAGGAACAGACAACAGCCAGAGGAACAGAGGAAACCGGGGTTTGTCTCTGTTCCTCTGGCTTTTGTCTGTATCCTCTGTACCTGATGCTTTTCCGGATTCGGTATCTCGCGGCGAAAAGAGAAGAGGACACGGGAAAGGCTCATCCGCATCCTCTCCGCGAACCCCTGCGTTCAATCCTTCAGAGGCTGAGTCGTACGATCAAGCGGAAGAACCGGGAGCACGCTGCTTCCGCGCGCGGCGTGCAGGGCTGGCTTTCGGCTTCGCCGCGGATTCGGCGGCGGGAGCCGGCTGCGGGTCGGCGGCAAGAAAGCGCAGCGTGGCGCCGGGGATCACCCCGATGCTCAGCAGGTCCGTGTCCCAGGCGCTCTCCACCGTCAGCCGCTCCGCGCCCAGCCGGGGGCGCGGGTTCACGTCGACCGCCCAGCCGGTACGCGGCACGTCGAAGCGCTCGGCGATGCTGCTGAGCGCATCGTCGCAGTCGGCGAACACCAGCTCGCGCTCCAGCACCTGGCCGCCGTCCACCACCTCCACCCAGAAGCGCACGTCCTCGCAGGTGAGCAGCTCCACCACGTCCAGCCGCCCGGTCCCCACCTCCAGCAGCGCCCGCGGGTCCATCAGGTGAATGCGCAGGGCCAGCGCGTGCCCCGTGGCGCGGCGCCAGCGCCCGTACGCCCGTACCGCCTCGGCCAGGGAAAAGCGCGCCGGGTAGTGCGCGGACTTTCCCGACGCCAGCACCTGCATCCGCACCGTGTGGAACCCGTTGGCCGCCGCCCAGTCCAGCAGCTCCCACACGGCTTCACTGATCAGCCGCAGGTCGCGCTTGTCCCTGTCGTCCACCCGCGCGTTCACCGCCACCACGGGAACGGGGCCGTCGGGCTTCAGGTAGCCGAAGACGAACCGCGGGCTCAGCCGCTCCATCCGGTAGCCGCGCCCCACCACCGGTTTGGACCAGAACGGACGCACGGTCTCGTGGCTCCCCTCGCTCACCCAGAGCAGGCCGCCCTTGCCCGTCCCCGCGCTCACCGCCAGCACCTCGCCCTCGGCCGGCGGCGTCAACGCGCCGCGGACGATCTCCAGGTCCTCCACCTCCGGGGCCTGTCCCGCCGCGTCGCCCGCCGCCAGCGAGTAGCACCAGCGAACGGGGCGCGTCCCCGCGCGGTCGATCTCCGCCTTGAGCGTGTCCAGCCACCCCGGCAGCTCATCGTACTCGTCGTACTGCAGGGCGATGATGTTGAAGCGCGAGCGCAGAAAGGGCGCGTCCACCGTGCCGCGCTTGACCATGGCGTAGTGCGGCAGCGGGTTGGCCCCCGCGAACTCCAGGATCTCGCCGAACAGGTCCAGCAGGTAGGTGTCGCCCAGGCTGGAGCCCAGGAACAGGAAGGAGCGGCGCCGGAACACCTCGGCAAAGGCGCGCCGGAAGTGCTGGGCCGTGTGCGTGACGCGGCGGTACTCCTCGTGCCCCACCACCAGCTCCGGGTGCAGGGGGTGCTCGCTGCGTCCCGCGGCCAGGTACCCCTGCAGCGCCCAGAGCAGGCACCCCGAGGTGGAGGAGAGCGACGAGAGCACCTGCTGGCAGTCCTGCGCCGAGCGGCCCAGCACCGTGAGCGCGTCGCGCGCGTCCTGGTGCCGGCGGGCGTACGCCCGGGCAAAGTGGTCGTCGTAGTTGGTGGTGAGCACCAGCGGCCACCAGATGCGGGCCAGGGCGTCCGTCTGCGGCGGCACCGGCGGGCGGCCGCGGTACAGCGTAGCCCGCATGGCGTCGATGAACGCGCGGTCGTCCCTGCGCGTGAGCAGGCGGACGGCGCGGTTGCCGCGGCGCACCAGGTCCGACGGGCCCGTGGCGCCCACGGTGGGATCGATGCC
>DASQBH010000043.1:0-2144 GCA_035635315.1 Longimicrobium sp. | reverse complement strand
GTGGAGGACGACTCGCTGCGGCTCACGCGCGGCGGGGTGGCGTACCTGAACCAGGATGCCTCGGCGTTCGGCCCCGACTTTGGCGCGGGCGGCTCGCCGTCGCTGCGCGGGACGCTGCGCGACGTAGCGCGGGGCGTTCCCGATCCGGGGGGAAGCGGGAGCGTCTACGAGCAGTGGCGGCTGCAGGAGGCCCTGGCGGATTCGCTGGAGCCGGCCATGGGCGACCCCGGCGGCGGGTCGGACTTTGCCGGGTTCTACAACCACCTGGGGATCCCGCACCTGGACTGGGGATTCGGCGGCCCGTACGGCGTGTACCATTCGCAGTACGACAACTTCACCTGGATGAGCCGCTTTGGCGATCCGCAGTTCACCCGCCACGCGGCCACCGCCAGCGTGGGCGCCGCGCTGGTGCTGCGCCTGGCCAACGCCGACGTGCTGCCGTACGACTACGTGGAGTTCGCGCGGACCATGCGGGGCTACGTCCCGGCGATGGAGACCGCCGCGCGCGGCAAGGGGTGGGAGGTGTCGATGACGCCGCTGTCGGAGGCGATCGGGCGGATGGAGACGGCGGCCGCGGCGTTTCAGCAGGCGCGCGACGGGCGGCTGGCCTCGGGCGCGCCGGCGGCCGGCGTGCTGGCGCGCACCAACGCCGCGCTGATGCGCGTGGAGCGGGCGCTCACCCGGCCCGAGGGGCTGCGCACCCGCCCCTGGTTCCGCGGCCTGATCTACGCCGCGGATGAGAACAACGGCTACAGCAACGTCGTATTCCCCTCCGTGGTCGAGGCCATCCGCGCCGCCGACCAGCCGCTCACGGAGCGCGAGGTCGCCGACCTGGCCACCCGCTTCGACGCCGCCGCCGCCGCGCTCGACGAGGCCCGCCAGGCGCTGGGGGCGACCCGGTAGAACGCTGCGTGATTCCAGCTCCTGAAAAAGACTGGGGCACGGAGGATCAGACAACAGCCAGAGGAACAGAGGAAGATGCATTTCTTCTGTTCCTCTGGCTTTTGTCTGTTCCTCTGTACCTTTCGCCGTTGTTCTTGGCGGTCGGTATCAAACGAAAGCGGCGGTGCGCGTGGTGCGCACCGCCGCTTGTCGGGTGGACCGGGATCGATCCGCCGGGCGTCAGTTGTCTTCGCCCAGCGCCTCGAGGGCTTCCTGGTTCTCGGTGATGAAGCGGATGTTCTCCTTCAGCACGCCGTTGGGCATGTCGTTGAGCGCCTGCTCGCCGCCCATCTGCACCATCGCAAAGCCGAAGGTCGCCTGCATCATGGAGAACAGAAAGGTCACGTAGTCGCGGCTGGTCATCCCGGCGCCGTTGATGGCGTTCTTGATGCGCGGCTCGCTGTCGAACGCGGCGGCGATCTCGCCCAGGTCCACGTTCTCGGGATCTTCCAGGTCCAGGCGGTCCTCGAGGTCGATGTCCTGGTCCTCCAGCGCCTTGAGCGCGTTGGTGGCGCGGACGAACTTGTCGAGGTTGGCGCTGGTCAGGCGGTAGTTCTGCAGCGCCGGATCGCGGAACATCTGCTGGATGGCCGCCATCCCCTCGCCCGGCTGCGCGGCCGCGGTCGAGACGTCGGCCGTCACGGCCGCCAGGGACAGACCGGCGAGCGCCAGCATACGGACGAAGACGCGCGGCATGCGCGCGGCGAGCACGTTGGTCATGGAAAACAGCTCCTGCGGTAGGTTTCCGGAACGGGGGCCTGCGGATCGGGCGGGCACGTAAACGTAATCCCGAAACGCTTCCGCGGCTACTGGTGCAGCGTGGTACGCCGCGACGGGGCAAGGAGTTTCATTCGTCCGGCCTGGATGGGGACCTTCACCCCGCCGCGGCGACCATCGGCAGGCGCAGGGTAAAGGCGCTGCCGCGGCCGGGGGCGCTGTCCACCACCACGTCGCCGCCCAGCAGCCGCGCCAGGTTGCGCGTTACGCTCAGCCCCAGCCCGGTGCCGCCCACGCGCCGGGTGGGCGCCTGCTCCACCTGGCTGAACGCGTCCCAGATGCGCTCCAGGTTCTCGGGGGCGATGCCGATCCCCGTGTCGCGCACCTGCAGCACCGCGTGCCCGTCGCGCGCCGCCAGCGAGACGGCCACCTCGCCCTCGTCGGTGAACTTGACGGCGTTGGAGAGCAGGTTCAGCACGATCTGC
>DASQBH010000042.1:0-5302 GCA_035635315.1 Longimicrobium sp. | reverse complement strand
GAGCCCGTGTCGCACTGCCGGCGCGGCGGGCGGCTGGACGTGGGCGGCGGCTGCGGCGCCCTGGCGCTGGACCCGGCGCCGGCGGACGATCTGCGGGACCTCGCGGCGGACGACGAGGGGCGTCGCGCGGAGGAACGGCGCAAGACGCGGGGGACGGAGCAGTTCATCTTTTCCCCCGGCCGCAGCTACAACCGCGTGGAGGGGCTCCCCATCCACCTGGGCGGGGAGCTGGAGACAGGGGGCAGCAACCCGCTGCGGGTGCGGGCGATGGGGATCCTGCGCACGGCGAACCCGGAATCGTCCATGGGCGCGGACACCTGGGGATACGACGTGCGGGTGGAGCAGTTCATCGGCGGATACCAGGCGCTGCGCATCGGCGCGCGGGCGTTCTCGGTGGTGGAGCCGATCGAGGGGTGGCACCTGACGGACCTGGAGAACAGCCTTTCCACCTTCGTGCTGCACCGCGACTACCGCGACCACTACGCGCGCGAAGGGTGGAGCGCGTACGCCGTGGTCACGCCCCCCCGCTCGCCGGTGACGGTCACGGGCGAGCTGCTGTGGGAGGACCACCGCAGCGTGGCGCCCGCCAGCCCGTGGGCGCTGCTGAACAACGACCGCCCGTGGCGCATGCAGCCGCTGGCGGCGGAAGGCCCGCTGCGGGCGCTGATGGGCACCGCCATCCTCGACACCCGCAGCGAGGCGTGGGACCCCTCCAGCGGCTGGTACGTGCGCGCCGAGCTGGAGCACACGCTGGGCTCCGACCTCGTCCGCCCCACCTACGTAAGCACGCAGTCCGGCGCCCCGGTCGTGGTCCCCTCCAACCGCTTTGGCGAGTACACGCGGGGGCTGCTGGACCTGCGCCGCTACAACCGCATCAGCCCCTCGCAACGGCTGAACCTGCGCATCGCGGTGGGCGGCTCCATGTCGGTCTTTCCCCTCCCCCCGCAGCGCCAGCACGCGCTGGGGGGCGCGGGATCGCTTCCCGGCTACGGGCTGCTGTCGCTGGACTGCGGCGCGCGGCTGTACGCCGGCACCCGCACCCTGGGGCGCGACGGCACGCGCTTCTTCAACGGCTACGGGTGCGACCGCTTTGCCCTGTTCCAGGCCGAGTACCGCGGAGACTTTTCCCTGCACCTGCCGCTGGGCGGCAGCGCCCGGTCGGGCGAGGCGGAGGGAGGGGATGAGGAGGACGGGGGCGGTTGGGCGGAGGTGCGGATGTTCGACGCCGACCTGAACTGGGTGTTCTTCGTGGACGTGGGCGCGGGGTGGACCAGCCTGGACAACCACCACGACGAGCCGGCCGCCGTCGACGTGGGTGCCGGCATCCTGCTGGGCGACCTGGGGGTGTACGTGGCCACGCCGGTGCGCGACGTGTACGACCGCGGCGGCGTGAACTTCTTCATCCGCCTGGCACCGCGCTTTTGATTCGCGCCGCCCGTCTCGCCTTCTGGTTGCTGTTCGCGCTGGCGCTGCTTCACGCGGCACCGGCCCCCGCGCAGTCGCGCAGGCCGCTCACCGTGTCGGTGGGCGGCCCGTCCGTTCGCTGGCGGCCGGAGGTGCGGCTGAACGGCATCGTGCGCAACGACCGCTCGCTGCGCGACGCGCTGCAGAACGGGCTGCCGCTGCGCTTTCACAGCCGCGTGGAGCTGTGGCTCAAGGCGGAGCCGTTCGACCAGCTGGTGGGGGTGCAGGAGATGTCGCGCGCCCTGCTGCGCGCGCCGCTGGGCGAGGGGTACACGCTGGAGGACGGCCGCGTGCAGCGCCGCTACTCGTCGCTGCAGGCGGCGGAGCGGGCGCTGCAGGGCGCGCTGGCCCCCACGCTGCACCCGGCCACCGGCGGGCGGCACTACTACCTGGTGCGGCTGAACGTGGAGACGCTGTCGCTGGACGAGCTGGACGAGCTGCGCCGCTGGCTGCGCGGCGACGCCCGCCCCCCCGAGGCCGGCCGCCAGCCCCGCGGCGTGGAGCGCGGCGTCCGCCGCCTCTTCGTGCGGCTGCTGGGCCTCCCCTCGCGCCGGTACGAGGCGCGGACGGCGATCTTTCGGGTAGGGTGATGGTGTGATGGTGTGACACGGTCATCGCCGGCAGACCGAGATTACGGAACCGCGCTGGCCCCGTGCGCGACGTTTATTCCCTCTCCCACGCAGTTTGTGGGAGAGGGCAGGCGAGGAACGAGCCGGGTGAGGGCCCCGAGGGGTGAGGCCCGCACTTTCGCACTTTCGCACTTTCGCACTTTCGCACTTCCCCGCCCCGCTTGCGTCCGGCGCCCTCCGCCGCGACCATTCTCCTCCGGTCCCGCCGGTCCGCGTCCCGCCCGGCGCTCCCGATCCGATCCGCCCCGCGACGACCATGATCCGCTCGCCGATCCTTCGCCTCGCGCCGCTCGCCATGGGCTTTCTTTCCACCGTGCTCACGCCGCCCGTCCAGGCACAGACGCCGCAGGTGCGCCAGTGGCGGCAGGCCAACGAGCACGCCCTGCTGCGCGAATACGTGGAGTTTCTCGCGCTCCCCAACGTGGCCACGCGCGAGGCCGACATCCGCCGCAACGCCGAGCACCTGGTGGAGATGATGCGGCGCCGCGGGCTGAACCCGCGGCTGCTGGAGTCGGAGGGCTCGCCGCCCTCGGTCTACGGCGAGTGGACCGTCCCCGGCGCCACGCGCACCATCGTGCTCTACGCCCACTACGACGGCCAGCCGACGGACAGCGCCGCCTGGCACGGCAGCCATCCCTGGCGCCCCGTCTTTCGCACCGCGCGGCTGGACCAGGGCGGCGAGATCATCCCCCTTCCCGCGCCCGGCCAGCCGATCGACCCCGAGTGGCGGCTGTACGCGCGCTCCGCGTCGGACGACAAGGCGGGGGTGATGGCGATCCTCGCGGCCGTGGACGCCATGCGCGCGAGCAGGCTGACGCCGACCTCGAACCTCAAGTTCTTCTTCGAGGGCGAGGAGGAGCAGGGCTCGCCGCACCTGGACGCCCTCCTGCGCCGCCACGCGGACGCGTTGCGCGCCGATGCGTGGATCATCGCGGACGGGCCGGTGCACCAGAGCGGCCGCAAGCAGGTGTCGTACGGCGTGCGCGGTGACGTGAACGTGGACGTGACCGTGTACGGCCCCGTACGCCCGCTGCACTCCGGGCACTACGGCAACTGGGCACCCAACCCGGCCATGCTGCTGGCGCAATTGCTGGCTTCCATGAAGGACCCCCACGGCCGCGTGAGCATCGCCGGCTGGTACGACGACGTGGAGCCGCTGGGCGAGGCAGAGCGCGAGGCCATCCGCCACCTGCCCATGAACGACGCGGAGCTCATGAGGGAGCTGGGGATCGCGCTGCCGGAGATCACCGGCCCCTCGCTGATGGAGCTCATCAATCTCCCCTCGCTGAACGTGAACGGCTTCGAGAGCGGGGGCATCGGGGCCGGCGCCCGCAACGTGATCCCCACCGAGGCCAACGCGGTGCTGGACCTGCGCCTGGTGCGCGGCAACGACCACCGCCGGCAGGTGCAGAAGCTGATGGACCACATCCGCCTGCAGGGCTTTCACCTCCTGGATCGCGCGCCGACCATCGAGGACCGGCGCCAGCACCCGCGGCTGGCGTGGGTGCGGGTGCGGGGCGGCGGCTACAACGCCGAGCGCACCCCCATGGACCTTCCCATCTCCCGGGCGGTGCTGCGGGCCGTGCAGTCCACGACGCCCGCCGAGCCGGTGTATGCCCTCCCCACGCTGGGCGGCAGCCTGCCGCTCTCCATCATCAGCGAGGCGCTTGGCACGCGCACCATCAGCGTTCCGCTGGTGAACCACGACAACAACCAGCACGCCGAAGACGAGAACCTGCGCCTGCAGAACCTGTGGGACGGCATCGAGTCCATGGCCGCCGTGATGATGATGGAGCCCGGCGCCTGAGCTCACCCTTCACGCTTCGAACGAAAGGAGTCCGCGTGGTCACGGATGAAAACTTCGGAGAGCTGCTGATCCACGGGCTGGAGGAGGCCCTCGCCCACCGTCGTGCAGAGCTGCCGGCCGACAAGATCGTGAAGCGCTTCGTTCCACCCTGGCTGGCCGAGCGCGGGGATGACAACGATCTGGATGACGATGATCTGGACGACGAGCCGGAATCTCCTCCGCAGGAGTCCGGGCCTCGCAACCGCCTGCGGCCCTGATACCGGATCCGCAAGAGATTTCGGATACGATTCGGCAAAACGGTGTCATCCTGAGGAAGGCGCGCACCCCCGTCTGTCCAGACGCACGAACGCCTGTGCGCCGGCCGAAGGATCTTTACGATGGGCCACGGTCCTGTCGGCCACGTTGGGTCCCGCGCGAGAAGCCGCCCGTTTCCGATAAAGATTCTTCGGTCGGCGCACAGGCGTTCGCGCGAGAAAGATGGTCACGCGCGGCGCCTTCCTCAGAATGACAGCGATCGTCCCGATCCCGTGCCTGGCGGATTTTGGTGTGAAGCCAATTCTTTTTGCGGATCTGGCATGAGCTCATCCAGATGGGCCTCGCAACAACACGCCGCCCCCACTGATGGAGGCGGCGTTTCCGTTTGCTGATGAACTCGATTACTTCCGGGCCGCGGCGGCGCTTTTCGCCGTGGGAGCGGCAGCCGCTGACGATCGGCGGCGGGCGGGCCTGGAGAGGCCGTTCTTCCGCTTCAACTCCTTCACAACCTCGGGATGGTCGAGCAGCACGCGGAGCAGCGTGTCGGCGGTCTTGTTCTGCGCCACCGTCCCGCGTTCCCACCGCACCACCGTCTTGGCCCCGGCACCGATCAGCCGCTCCAGGTCCGCCTGCGTAAGCCCGTACTTCTTCCGCAGACCCACGATCTCATCCGGCGCCAGCAGCCCGTCCTCCGCACGGATGACCGCCGTCGCGCGGAGAAACGATTCGTGCGCCATCTCACGATCGTAAAACATCTCCTCACAATTGTCGCAGCGATAGAACCGGTCCAGGAATACGACCGGGCGCTCGCCCATTATCATCCCATTGGGTTCTTCGACAAGAACCGCGGGCATGTTGCACAGATAGCAGTTCACGCTTTCCACAGCTCTCACTTCTCCTTGAACTGAACTACAACTGCGCGACCGTCCGCCAGCAACTGGAGTTTGATATAGAGCCAACAGCGATGGTGGTTCAGATGATACACGTCCTGCCACAGGCCAGGGATTTTTTCGGATTCCATGCTTTTGTAGAAATCCCGAGGTTGCAGCATGAGCACCGCGGTCACGACATCATCCGGACTCAAGTTGAGCTCAGCCGCGCCCTTCGTTGCTGCGAAGGTAATCAACGATGAGATCGACCCCTGCCC
>DASQBH010000041.1:0-3120 GCA_035635315.1 Longimicrobium sp. | reverse complement strand
GCTCGCCCGGAGGGGGCGCCGCGCGGGACTCGCGGCTTCACCCTCATCGAAGTCGTCGTCGCCCTCGTCGTCAGCGGCGTGGTGGCGGCGGCGGGATACGGGGTGCTGGCGGGGACGGCGGATGGCCGCGCGGCGGTGGCGCGCGAGCGGGAGGCGCGCATCCCCGGCCCCGCGGTCCGCGCGACGCTGGATGGATGGCTGCGCGCCGCCGCGCTCTGGGAGGGCTCCGGCCCCTTCCGCGGCCGCGACCGGCGGATCGGCCCCCTGTCCGTGGACGAGCTGAGCTTCACCGTGCAGGACGGGGGCGCGCTCTACCCCGGCCGCCGGCGGGTGACGCTGTGGATCGAACGCGACCGCACCCGCGCGCCGCACGGCCTGCTGGCGGAGGTCGCCCCGGCCGAGCGGCGCGACGGGGAGCGGGCGGACACGCTGGAACTCGCCCCCACCGCCGTCGGCTTGAACGTGCGCTACCGGGCGAAGGTGCGGAGGAAGGATGCGTGGCTGGACGGCTGGGAGTCGGAGCGGGCGCTCCCCGAGGCGCTGGAGCTGGCCATCCTCCCCGCGCCGGAGCTGGTGAACGACCCCGCGGCGGACGGGCTGCCGGACGCGCTGCGGCTTCCGCTCTCCGTCCCCCTGCGCCCGTCGCCCATGAACGAGGAGGCGGTCGATGCCCCGCAGTGACCGGCGCGGCTCGCACGGGATGACGGGCGCTTCGGACAGGCCCTCTCCCCCGACAGGCCTTTCGCTCGTTCCCCGCGACGGCTGGCGACTCCTTCCCCAGCCCCGACGGAGGGGTGGGGTGGGATTTGGTGCGCTACGGCGAGTGGTGGCGCGGGATGGTGAGCCGCCCCCCTCCCCGGCCCTCCCCCACAAACTGCGTGGGGGAGGGAGGTGCGACGCACCTTCCGGAGCGCGCTCGAAGTTCTCCCCTCTCCGTGAGGAACGAACGGGGAGGGGCCGGGGGAGGGGCACTTCGCGGGCGCAGATGGATGCCTGTCGCAGCACCGCCCGTGGTTCTCCCCTCTCCGCGAGGAACCAGCGGGGAGGGGCCGGGGGAGGGGCCCCCCGTCGGCGCGCCGCTCTCGCCGACCGGCGCGGCTTCGTGCTGGTGGCGGTGCTCTGGGTGATCGTCCTGGGCTCCGCGCTGGCGCTGGAGGTCCACGCGTCCGTGCGCGCGGACCAGCGCGCCGCCGCCAACGTCCGCGCCACGGCAAGGGCCAGGTGGGCGGCCCGCGGTGCGCTGGCGCGGGCGGAGGACGCGCTGCGGGCAAAGCTGGCCGCCCAGTCCGCCGCCGGCGCGCCGCCGGCCGTGGACACGCTGCTGGTGCCTCCGCTGGTTTACCGGCTGGAGGAGGTGGGCATCCGTGCCCGCGTGACCGACGCCCGCGCCCGGGTGCAGCTGAACCTGGCCGGCGAGGGCGCGCTGCGGGAGGTGTTCTCCGCCGCGGGCGTGGCGCCGGAGCGGGCGCGGGAGATAGCGGGCGCGGTCGTCCGCTGGCGGCTGCGCAACGCGCCGCCGTTCGCCGCGGCGCCGGTGGATTCGGCGGAGACGATGCGCCTGCCGCCGCGGGGCGCCTTCGGCTCCGTCCAGGCGCTGCGCGAGGTGCCGGGGATCGGGTTCGATGAATACGCGCGGGTGGCGCCGTACCTCACCGTGGCCAGCGACGGGCGCATCAACCTGAACGCCGCGCCCGTCCCCGTGCTGCGCACCCTGCCGGGGATCGGGCCGGACGCCGCGGAGGCCATCGTCCGCCGCCGGGCAAAGGCGCCGTTCCTGGGCCCGTACGAGATCTCCGACGCCCTGCCGCGGCACGAGCGCAGCCGCCTTGCGGACGAGATGGCGGGCTTTCTGGCGACCGTGGCCTTTACCCCCGCGCAGGCGGAGCTGGTGGCCGAGGCGGCGCCGGAGGGATCGCCGGTGCGGGCGCGGATCACGGCCGTGGCGGCGATGGGCGGGGCGGGGAAGTACGTGCTGGTGAACGTGGTGGAACGGTAGTCGTCCCCCAGCGATCTACGACAGGTGCAGATGCTCAAGCCGGCCAGCCAGTCGCACACCTACACACCCCTGCGGACCCGGGGCGCGCCCGCGCAGGGCCGCGCGCCGCTGGTGGGGAGCAGCGTGGGGATGATGGGCGCGCTCTCCGTGGCGCGGCGCGTGGCGCCCAGCCTTGCCGGCGTGCTCATCCAGGGAGAGAGCGGCACCGGCAAGGAGCTGCTGGCGCGCATCATCCACGACCAGGGGCTGCGCGCCGGCGGCCCGTTCGTGGCCGTGAACTGCGCCGCCATCACCGAGACGCTGCTGGAGACGGAGCTCTTCGGCCACGAGCGCGGCGCCTTTACGGGCGCGACGACGCGGCGGGTGGGGCGCTTTGAGCGGGCCAGCGGCGGCACGCTGTTCCTGGACGAGGTGGGCGACATGAGCCCCGCCATGCAGGCCAAGATCCTGCGCGCCCTGCAGGAGCACGAGATCGAGCGCGTGGGCGGCGACGTTCCCGTGCACGTGGACGTGCGCGTGGTCGCCGCCACCAACCGCGACCTGCTGGCGGAGGTGCTGGCCGGCCGCTTTCGCGAGGACCTGTACTACCGCCTGGCGGTCGTGACCGTGCACCTGCCGGCGCTGCGCGAGCGCGGCAACGACGTGGAGCTGCTGGCGCGCCACTTCGCCGCCGAGTTCGCGGGAGAGCTGGGGCGCCCCGTGCCGCTGATCGCCGAGAGCACGCTGGAACACCTTCGCGCGTACGCGTGGCCGGGCAACGTGCGCCAGCTGCGCAACGTCATCCAGCGCGCGCTGCTGGTGCAGGACGGCGACACGCTCCTTCCCGAGCACCTGGCCCCCGAGGTGCGCGGCGACGCCGGCCCCGCCCGCGCCGCCGCGCCGCACCCCGCCGACGCCCCCTTCCTTTCCCTGCGCGAGGTGGAGGAGCGCCACATCCGCCGCGCCCTCTTGCTCACGGACGGCAACCTGGGCCACGCCGCCGAGATCCTGGGCATCCACCGCAACACCCTGCGCCAGAAGCTCCGGCGCCTGCGCTAGCTCCCCAACAGAACGCCTCACACGGAGTCAACGGAGGCAACGGAGTTCGCTCGTGCCGTTGCCCTCCGGCAGCTTCGCGCATACCA
>DASQBH010000040.1:0-3019 GCA_035635315.1 Longimicrobium sp. | reverse complement strand
GGCGCCGAGCCGGAGCCCGGCATGGCGTGCGACAAGTGCGGCGGCACCGTCTTCCGCTCGTTCCACGAGACGGCGGGCGAGGCGGCCGACGACTTTCGCGACACCACCGGCCGCGACCTGGACCCCGACGACGCCGAGGGCGACGTGATGCCGGGCGACGTGATGGACCTGAACAACATCTGATGCGCGGACGATGACGGAACCCAACGGCAGGACGCTCTTCACCGGGTCGGGCGTGGCACTGGTCACGCCCTTTGGCGCGGACGGCGGCGTGGACGAGGAAGCCCTGCGCGAGCTGGTGCGCTTTCACCTGCGCGAGGGGACGGACGCGCTCATCGTCAACGGCAGCACCGGCGAGGCGGTCACGATGTCGCCGGACGAGCAGCGGCGCGCGGTGGAGGTGGTCGTCGGCGCCGTGCGGGATGGGGAGCGGCGCATCCCCGTGATCGCCGGGTGCGGCGGCGGCGACACGGCGGTGGTGTCGCGCCTGGCGTCGCAGGCGCGCCAGGCCGGGGCCGACGCGCTGCTGGTGGCGCAGCCGCCCTACAACAAGCCGCCCCAGCGCGGCCTGGTCGCCCACTTTCGCGCCGTGATGGACGCGGGCGACCTGCCGACGGTGATCTACAACGTCCCCGGCCGCGCGGCGGTCAACATCCTGCCGGAGACGATCGAGGAGCTGGCGGAGGACGAGCGGGTCGCCGGCATCAAGGAGGCCAGCGGCGACATCTCGCAGGTGGCCGAGGTGGCGCGGCGGGTGGGCGACCGCGTGGCCCTGTACAGCGGCAACGACGACCAGGTGGTGGCGCTGATGGCGCTGGGCGGCCAGGGCGTGATCTCGGTGCTGGCCAACGTGGCGCCGCGCGACACCTCGCGGATGGCGCACGCGTTCCTGGAAGGCAACACCCGCGAGGCGTGCGCGCTGCAGCTGCGCTACCTGCCGCTGATCGCCGCCATCTTCCGCGAATCCAACCCCATCCCCATCAAGGCCGCCGTGGCCATGCTCGGCTTCGCCGTCGGCGAGCCGCGGCTGCCGCTGGTGCCGGCGTCGGACGCGGTAAAGCAGGAGCTGGAGCGGGAGATGCGCGCGCTGGGGCTGCTGGGGGGGAGCTGACGGTGGCGGATCAGGAGAGTGCCGTCCGCATCGTGCTGAGCGGCGCCACGGGCCGCATGGGCACCACCCTGGCCGCGCTGATGGCGGAGGACGGGGGGATGCAGCTGGTCGGCGGGATCGGGCGGATGCCGGAGCGCGGCTGCGACATCGGCTGCACCATCGTGGAGACGCCGGAGACGGCGGGCGCCTGGATGGAGCACGCAGACGTCGTGATCGACTTTTCCGCGCCCGAGCTGCTGCGGCGGCTGCTGCAGATGCACGGCGAGGCGCTGGCGGGCAAGGCCATCATCGTCGGCACCACGGGGCTCACGCCGGACGAGGCGGAACTGCTGCGCGCGCAGGCAAAGCGGTCCGCCGTGCTGCAGGCGGCCAACTTCAGCGTGGGCGTAAACCTGCTGCTGGCGCTGGCGGAGCGCGCCGCGGCGGTGCTGGGCGACGACTACGACGTGGAGATCGTGGAGGCCCACCACCGGCGCAAGGCGGACGCGCCCAGCGGGACGGCGCTGGCGCTGGGCGAGGCGGTGGCGCGCGGCCGCGGGCTGAAGCTGGCGGACGTGCGCGTCGACGGCCGCAGCGGGCGCCCGGGCGAGCGGCCGCGGGGCGAGGTGGCGTTCCACGCCGTGCGCGGCGGCGACATCGTCGGCGAGCACGAGGTGATGCTGATCGGCGAGCGGGAGCGGATCACGCTGGGCCACGCGGCGCAGGACCGCGCGCTCTTCGCCGAAGGCGCGTTGCGCGCCGCGCGATGGATCGCGGGGAAGGAGCCCGGCACGTACACCATGAAGGACGTGCTGGGGCTCTGACGCACGTGTCGATCGATGGTGTCGACGCCGACGGCACCGAGACCGGCGGCAACGCGGGCGGTACGGCGCGTGGCCCGTTGGGCGAATGAATTCGCGGCTGGGAAAACGTAATGTCCGCCTGCGCGGACCGCTCGTGCCGCATGCCGGCCCTGTGCACACCCTCGGCACCGTTCGGTTGAAGCCCCGCGCTGTTTGCGGGGCTTTTCGCTGTTCCAGCCGCGGGTTTACCCGCCGGGGACGTAGCCGGCCGGCGACATCACCTCACGCTGCAGATCTCGCGTCTGATCGTGCCTTTGCCCCGGCCGCGCGCCGGGCGAATGAATTCGCGGCTGGAAGAACGTAATGTCCGCCTGCGCGGACCGCTCGTGCCGCATGCCGACCCTGTGCACACCCTCGGCACCGTTCGGTTGAAGCCCCGCGCTGTTTGCGGGGCTTTTCGCTTTACCAGGCGCGGGTTCACCCATCCGGAACGGCCCCGCCCCTGCATAGCGGATCCGGCTTCTCGCGCCCGCGGTTGAAGCCCCACGCAGTTTGTGGGGCTTTCCGCCGTTGCGGCGAGTTTCCTTGCTCCCGTAGGAGGTGGTAGATTCCCGCGATGGACGACATCACGAATCCCACGAACGTACCCGCGCCGCGGCGGCTGGTGCTGAACATGGCGGAGGAACGCCCGATGTACAGCATCCCCGGCTGGGCGGTGGAGGAGATCCGCGCCGCGCTGCCGGACGCGTGGGAGATGACGGTGATCGAGGAGCCCGCCGACGGGCGCGGCGACGGCGCGCCGGATTCGCCTGGCGCGCGCGCGGCGATGGCGGCGGTGCGCGGGGCAGAGGTCTACGTGGGGTTCGGCGTGCCGGAGCCGCTGTTCCGGGCGGCTACGGAGGGGCCGGACGCGCGGCTGCGCTGGGCCCACACCGGATCGGCGGGGGTGGGCGGATCGCTGCACGACGCCATCCGCGGGTCGGACGTGGTGCTCACCAACTCCGCGGGGGTATACGCGGAACCGATGGCCGACACGGCGCTGGCGATGATCCTGCACTTTGCGCGGGGGATCGACGTCGCCGTGCGGGCGCAGGCGGAGCGGCGGTGGAACCAGGCGCCGTACGAC
>DASQBH010000039.1:0-8800 GCA_035635315.1 Longimicrobium sp. | reverse complement strand
ACGGGGTAAAGCCGCTGTACTGGTGGTGGGAGCGCGGCTCGCTGGTGTTCGGCTCGGAGGTCAAGGCCATCCTGCAGCACCCGGCCGTGTCGGTGGACGTGTCGCTGCCGGCGCTGAACGAGTACTTCTCGTTCCAGAACGTGTTCAGCGACCTCACCCTTTTCCAGGGAGTGCGGCTCCTTCCCCCGGCGCACGTGCTGAGCGTGCGGCTGGGCGATCCCGGGTCGCTGCGCCTGTCGCAGTACTGGGACTACGACTTTCGCGAGGAAGAGACCGTCGCGGACGAGCGCGAGTGGGCCGAGGAGCTGGAGCGGCTCTTTACCCAGGCGGTGAACCGCCAGCTGGTGTCGGACGTGGAGGTGGGCTCGTACCTCTCCGGCGGGATGGACTCGGGGGCGGTGACGGCGGTGGCGGGGGCCAGCTTTCGCAACCTCAAGACCTTCACGGGCGGCTTTGACCTCTCGTCGGCGTCGGGGCTGGAGCTGGGCTTCGACGAGCGCGCCAAGGCCGAGTTCCTGTCCAGCCGCTACCGGACGGAGCACTACGAGGTGGTGCTCAAGGCCGGCGACATGGAGCGGGTGATGCCGGAGCTGGTCTGGCACCTGGAGGACCTGCGGGTGGGGCAGAGCTACCCCAACTACTACGTGGCGCGGCTGGCCTCGCGCTTCGTGAAGGTGGTGCTCTCGGGCGCCGGCGGCGACGAGCTGTTCGCGGGGTACCCGTGGCGCTACTACCGCGCCGTGGTGAACCAGGACGCGGAGCAGTACCTGGACAAGTACTACGGGTACTGGCAGCGGCTCATCCCCGACTCGCTCAAGCCCCGCTTCTTTCAGCCCTCCGTGCACGCGGCGGTGGACGCGCACCCCACCCGCGAGGTGTTCCGGCGGGTGATGAACGGCAAGGCGTTCCAGGTGCGGACGCCCGAGGACTACGTGAACCGGTCGCTGTACTTCGAGATCAAGACCTTTCTGCACGGCCTGCTGGTGGTGGAGGACAAGCTCTCGATGGCGCACTCGCTGGAGACGCGGGTGCCGTTTCTGGACAACGACCTGGTGGACTTTGCCCTGCGGGTGCCGGTGCGGATGAAGCTGCGCAACCTGAGCGAGGTGGTGCAGCTGAACGAGAACGAGCCGGGCGCCAAGACGGAGCGCTACTTCAACCAGACGGGCGACGGCAAGCTGCTGCTGCGGCAGGCGCTGCGCGGGTACGTGCCCGAGGGGTACACCCAGGCCGCCAAGCAGGGATTCTCGGCCCCCGACGCCAGCTGGTTCAAGGGCGAGAGCATCGACTACATCCGCGGCCTGTTCAACGACCGCCGCGCGCGCATCTGGGACTTCGTGCAGCCCGACACGGCGCACGCGCTGCTGGAGGACCACTTTCAGGGGCGCGAGAACCGGCGCCTGCTCATCTGGTCGCTGGTGAGCTTCGAGTGGTGGTGCCGCACCTTTCTCGACGGACAGCGTCCGTCCACCGCGGGAACGAGGAAATGATTCCGATTACCAAGGCCATCTTCGACGAGAGCGACTTCGCCCTCATCCAGGAGCCCCTGAAGTCCGGCTGGGTGGTGCAGGGCCCGTTCGTAAAGCAGTTCGAGGAAGGGTTCGCCCGCTACACGCGCTCGCCGCACGCGGCGGCCACCAGCTCGTGCACCACGGCGCTGCACATCGCCGTGGCGGCGCTGGGGCTCAAGCCCGGCGACGAGGTGCTGGTGCCGGCGTTCACCTGGATCGCCACGGCCAACTGCGTGGAGTACATGGGGGCGAAGCCCGTCTTCGTGGACGTGGGGCTGGACACCTTCAACCTGGACCCGGCCGAGCTGGAGCGGTACGTGACGGAGCGCACGGTGGGGATCATCCCCGTGCACCTGTTCGGCCTGTCGGCCGACATGGACCCGGTGATGGAGTTCGCGCGCCGCCACGGGCTGTGGGTGGTCGAAGACGCCGCCTGCTCGTTCGGGGGATGGTACCGGGGCCGGCACACGGGCACCTTCGGCGAGTTCGGCGCCTTCAGCTTTCACCCGCGCAAGTCCATCACCACCGGCGAGGGGGGGATGCTGACCACGGGGAGCGCGGAGCTGGACACCCTGGCGCGGACGCTGCGCGACCACGGCGCCAGCCGCTCGGACCTGGAGCGCCACCAGCAGAAGTACTCGTTTCTGCTGGCCGAGTACCACCACCTGGGGTACAACTTCCGCATGACGGACCTGCAGGGGGCGCTGGGAGTGACGCAGATGGCCAAGGCCGACGCCATCCTGGACTCGCGCCGCGAGGCGGCGGCCCGCTACGACGCGCTGCTGCAGGGGACGGAGTGGCTGCAGCTGCCCTTTCGCCACCCCGACTACGTGCACGGACAGCAGAGCTACGTCTGCCTGTTCCAGCCCGAGGCGCCCTCGCTGGAGACGGTGGACGAGATGTTCGCGCGCCGCAACGAGATCATGGGCGCGCTGGAGGCCGACGGCATCATCACCCGCCAGGGGACGCACGCGGCGGCGCACCTGCACTACTACGCGGAGAAGTACGGGATCCGTCCCGAGGACTACCCCAACGCCTACCTGGCGGAGCGCCTGTCCATCACCCTTCCCCTGTACGCGGGGATGACCGAGTCCGAGTCGGAGCAGGTGGTCGAGGCGCTCCACGCGCAGTTCGCCGTCCGATGAGCGGCGCGGCGACGGGCGCGGGGGCGCTGGAGCGGCTGGGGATTGCCCGCGAGGCAGCGCCCCAGGCCACCTCCGAGGCGCAGGGGCAGACGCGCGAGGCGTTCGGCTTCAAGTGGCAGAAGCGCGAGACGTACGAGTCGCCCGCCATGCGCGAGACGGCGCGGGCGTGGCTGTTCGAGCGCTACTGTGGCGGCGACCCGGCCCTGCTGGACGGGTGGCTGGCGGGCGGGCGCAAGGTGATCCTGGACGCGGGGTGCGGCGCGGGCTTTTCGGCGCTGCTCTTCTTTGGCGACCGGCTGCGCGACCACGACTACCTGGGGATCGACATCTCCGAGGCGGCCGCGGTGGCGCGCCAGCGCTTTGCCGAGGCCGGGGTGCCGGGCGACTTTCTGCAGGCGGGGATCTTCGAGGCCCCCGTCCCGGATGGGTCGGTGGACCTGATCTTTTCCGAGGGGGTGCTGCACCACACCGACAGCACGGAGCGGGCGCTCAAGCACCTGGCCGGCAAGCTGGCGCCGGGCGGTCGCTTCCTGTTCTACGTGTACGCCAAGAAGGCGGTGATCCGCGAGTTCACGGACGACTACGTGCGCGAGCAGATCCGCCCCCTGACCGACGAGGAGGCCTGGGCCGCGCTGGAGCCGCTGACGAAGCTGGGGATCGCGCTGGGCGAGCTGGGCGCCACGGTGGACGTTCCCGAGGACATCCCCTTCCTGGGGATCCGCAAGGGTCCGCAGGACGTGCAGCGGCTGTTCTACTGGAACATCTGCAAGCTGTTCTACCGGCCGGACTTTACGCTCGATGAGATGAACCACATCAACTTCGACTGGTTCCGGCCCCTCAACTGCCACCGGCAGACGCCGGAGGAGGTGGCGGCGTGGTGCGCCGAGGCGGGGCTCGTGGTGGAGCGGCTGGACGTGCAGGAGGCGGGGATCACCGTGGTGGCGCGGCGGGACTGACCCCGCCGCGGCCGCCGGCACCGTGCGCGGGCGGAACCTCGCCGTGCGCGCGGCGCCCCGTCCCGTCTCGCTCCGGGCGCCAGACAGAGAGGGCGCGGCCCTCGCCGCGCTCTTTTTTCTTGGTGCTTCGCCGATCCGGCTGCAGGGGAGCCGCGTGATGGTGCGTCGACGCTGTCCAGCCGTCGTTCGGCGGCATCCCCGAAGCCGGCGGATCAATTTCCCCGTTTCGGGTTGGACATCGGGCGTTGAACCTCGGGTTGCGCGGATGGTGCGGAACGCAGTGAGGGGCCATGGGAATTTTTTTTGAGGGGACCCCCTCATGCTCATCCCCATCATCAGCATGCTCATCCCAATCATCAGCCGGCGATGATGCCTGCCGGAAGCGCACTGGGCCCAGCCTTCACGAACACCTGATGCGCGATCTTGCAAAGTCTCGGAGCGCGAGAAGGCCGGCGCGTTCCCGCTGCGGTCCTTTGACGGCACGGTTCACGGGATCGCGCATCAGGTGAAGCCGGAATGGTGGGTTGCGGGGCGCTACGGAGACCATGGGGCAGCCTGAAAAAAAATGCGGATGGCCCCCTGCCGCGCATCCATCCGTCTGCCGTTCCCGACGTCCCCAGGGAAGCCTGGTGCGCCCCGCCACGGCGGACGTGGGGGACACGGTGGTGCGCGTGGCGAGCTCGCGACGTTTCCGGCGGTGCGCGGCGTGCAAGCCGATCCGCGATGAACCTGTTTCTTTGAACGATACAAGCGACGATGCAGAGACTTCCCGCATGGCTGACCTGAAACGGTCCGAGGGCCCCGGCTCCGCGGACGACACGCGCGAGCAGCTGCGTGCCTTCTGGTCCGCGGCCCGGGACGAGGTGGACGCGCGCTTTCACCGCACGCTGCCGCTGGGCGACTACGTGGTGGACCGGTGGGAAAAGGCGCGGCGGCTGGGATTCGGGGAAGGGACGAGCATCTACGACTCTTCCCTCGTCCTGGGGGACGTGAAGGTGGGCGAGAACACCTGGATCGGCCCGTTCACCGTGCTGGACGGATCCGGCGGGCTGGAGATCGGGTCGTACTGCTCCATCTCCGCCGGCGTGCAGATCTACACGCACGACACGGTGGACTGGGCGCTCAGCGGAGGCGTGGCGCCCCCGCGGCGCGAAGCCACGCGCATCGGCTCGCGCTGCTACCTGGGACCCAACGTGGTCGTCGCCCGCGGGGTCACCATCGGCGACGGCTGCATCGTGGGCGCCAACAGCCTGGTGCTGCGCGACCTGCCGCCCGGCAGCAAGGCGTACGGCACCCCGTGCCGGGTGGTGGGCCCCGCCGGGACGGGCGAAGGGGCGGGGGACGCGCCGTGACCCTGACCACCCGAGAGCAGAGCCGCGAAGGCCGCGTCGTGGACGGCGTGGCCGGTGTGGCGCATCCTCCCTCCGCGTCCCCCCTTCCGGCGGACGCTCCGCTGGCGCGGGTGGCGCGGGCGCCGCGGCCCCGGCCGGCCGGGCGCCGCCGCGTGATGCTGGGGCTCACCGAGATCGCGGGGTACTACACGGGGCTGCGCGACGCGCTGGAGGAGCTGGGCGTGCAGGCCACCCTGGTGTCCCTGTTCGACCACCCGTTCCAGTACGGCGGCTCGGCCGAGAACGGGCTGATCCGCGTCAAGCGCCGCGCCATCAAGCGCCTGCTGGCGGGGACCGACCGGGGGCCCAGGAGGCTGGCGCTGCGGGTGGCGAACAAGGTCCTCGACGCCGCGCTGCTGGTGTGGGCGCTTCCCCGCTTCGACGTGTTCGTCTTCGGGTACGCCACCACGTTCCTGGGCCGCCCGCACGTGGAACTGCCGCTGATGCGGCTGCTGGGCAAGCGGGTGATCTTCGTGTTCCACGGCTCGGAGTCGCGGCCCACCTACCTGGACGGGTCGATGATGGCCGCGGACCGGGGGATGGACCTGGCGCAGTGCGTGGAGTTCACCCGCGTCTACAAGGCCCGGGTGGCCGCGATCGACCGCTACGCCGACGTGGTGGTGGAGAACCCCCTGTCCGGCCACTTTCACGAGCGGCCGTTCGTCAGCTGGTTCGCCGTGGGCATCCCCGGGCGCGCCGCGCCGGTGGAGGTGGAGGCGTCGGCGGAGTCGGACGAGTCGGGCGCGGAGCGGCCCGTGCGCATCCTCCACTCCCCTTCGCACCCGGAGGCCAAGGGCACGCCGCGGATCCGCGCCGCGGTGGAGCGCCTGCGCGCGCGGGGGCACCGCGTGGAGCTGGTGGAGATCACCGGGCGCCCCAACGCGGAGGTCATGCGGGAGCTGGCCCGGTGCGACCTGGTGGTGGACCAGCTGTACAGCGACACCCCCATGGCGGGGTTCGCGGCGGAGGCGGCGCGCTTCGGCAAGCCCGCCGTGGTGGGCGGCTACGGCGCTCCGGCCATGGCGGACGCCATCCCCCCGTCGCAGATGCCGCCCACGGCGTACTGCCACCCCGACGACCTGGAGGCCACCCTGGAGCGCCTGGTGGCGGACGCCGCGTACCGGGTGGATCTGGGGCGGCGCGCGCGGGAGTTCGTGCTGCGCCGGTGGGCGCCCCGGCGGGTGGCCCGGCGCTTTCTGCGGCTGATCGACGGCGACGTGCCCCCGGGGTGGCTGTTCGACCCGGCGCGGGTGAGCCACGTGCACGGCTGCGCGCTCCCGGAAGAGCGGGCGCGGGAGCTGGTGCGGGGCGTGGTGGAGCTTGGCGGAGTGGGCGCGCTGTGCCTTTCCGACAAGCCCGAGATGGAGCGCCGGGTCCTGCGCATGGCGGGCCTGGCCGGCTGATGCTGCGTGCGTTCCTGAAGGACGGGCTGGCCTACGGCCTGGCGGGGATCCTGGCCCGGAGCGTGTCGCTGCTCCTGGTGCCTCTCTACACGCGGGTGCTGGCGCCTGCCGACTACGGCACGCTGGACCTGCTGGTGGTGCTGGCCAGCCTGGTGAACCTGACGGTGGCGCTGGAGATCAGCCAGGCGGTCGTACGCCTGTATCCCGACGCGCCCACGCCGGACGACCGGGTGGAGCTCGCGTCCACCGCCCTCTTCTTCACCCTGGGCGCGTACGCCCTCTTCGCCGCCGTGGCGGCGGTCGGCGCGGCGCCGCTGGGCGGGGTGCTGCTGGACGCGCCGGAGCGGGCGTCGCTCATCCGCCTGGCCGTGGCCTCCATCTGGGCCGGCGGCATTCTGTACTTTGCCCAGGCGCAGCTGCGGACGGAGCTCAAGGCCCGCGGCTACGCGGTGGTGAGCCTGGTGGTGGCCGGCGTCACCATCGCCGTCTCCGTGGTGCTGGTGCTCTGGCTGCGCTGGGGCGTGGCGGGGGTGCTGTGGGCGCAGCTGGCCGGCAACCTGGCCGGGGCCGCCCTGGCGCTGCACTCCACGCGGTCCAGCTTCGCGCTGCGCTTCGACGGCGCCAAGCTGCGCGCCATGCTGGCGTTTTCGGCCCCGCTGGTGCCTTCGGGGATCGCGGTGTTCGTGGCGCTGTACGTGGACCGCATCGTCATCAAGGAGATGATGACGCTGCACGACGTGGGGCTCTTCGGGGTGGGGTACCGCCTGGCTTCGCTCGCCAGTCTGCTGGTGCTGGGGTTCCAGGCGGCCCTCACCCCGCTGGTGTACACCCACTACCGCGAGCCCGACACCCCGCGCCAGATCGCGCGGCTGTTCCGCTGGTTCCTGGCGCTGGGGATCGGGGTCGTGGCGGTCCTCTCGCTCTTTGCGCCGGAGCTGCTGCGGGTGTTCGCGGCGCCCGAGTACGCCTCTGCTGCGCGGGTGGTGCCGCTGCTGGCGCCCGCCGTGGTGGCCTCGGGGATGTACGTCTTTGCCCCGGGGCTGGCCCTGGCCAAGCGCACCGGGAGCATTGCCCTGGTCACCACCCTGGGCGCGGTGCTGAACACCGTGCTGAACCTGCTGCTGGTGCCGCGGCTGGGGATCGCGGGGGCGGCGGCGTCCACGCTGGTGAGCGCCCTGTGCGTGTTCGCCGCGTACATGGCGTCCAGCCAGCGGCACTACCCCGTTCCGCACCCCTGGGGGCGCCTGGGCGTGGCGACGCTGGGCTCGGCGGCGGTGCTGGCGCTGGGCGCGCGCCTCAGCCTGGACACCCTTCCCGCCCTGGCGGCCCGCAGCGGGCTGCTGGTAGGGCTGGTGCTCCTTCTGCTGGGGACGGGGCTGGTGGAGCCCCGGGAGATCCGCCAGGGTGCCGCCCTGGCCCGCGCGCGCCTGCGCCCCGCGCCGCCGGACCCGGTCTGATCCCGCCTTCCTCCCTTCGTGGCGCCCTCCGGAAGTGGGTGACGGCTGGAGGTGCACGATCGTCGGATCGGCCGGGATGGATGCCGGTACGGCCGCGTCCGGAAGCATGCCGCTCCCCTCGATGACGAGCGGGCGGAGGGTTCTCGGGATCGCGCATCAGGTGGTGCGGATATCTTGCTCCGGTGCTCTGCGGAGATCTTCCGCCGATCCGCATCCCTCCTGGAAAAAACGCGGATGGCCCCCTGCCGCGCTTCCATCCCTCTTCCGTTCCCGGTACCCCCATTGATCGTGCTTGGCCGAGTGCCGCGCCATGCCTCCGCTCGCTCCCAGTGGACGTCTGGATGGGGGGATGCTCCGGGGTCCGTCACGTGGCACGAGAAAACTCTGTTGACTCTGCTAACTGTGTGTGAGACCTGTTCTTTTAGCGGATTCGGCACAGGGTCAGAGGAAACGGCACGAGAAAACCCCGTTGACTCCGTTGACTCCGTGTGAGGCCCATCTTTTTCAGGATTCGTATCCGCGCACGGTCGCCGGAGAGAACGGGATGATGGCCCGAAGAGCGCACCGGGCGTTGCGTAACCGGAGGCTCGGTGTAGATTTCGGCCTCGCCGGAGCGCGGGGATGCGTCCCGCCCGGCGCGCAGTCGCGGCACCCGTCCTGGGCGGCGGCCATCGGCCCGCCGCCCGGCTTTTCCATTGCCGCGTCCGGGGCGGCCGCGGCGGCAAGAATCGGGATCGCGATGAGAACCACTGTGCAGGGGGCGGCGCGGCGCGTGCCCCGCGGGGAGCGCGGCTGATGTGCGGGATCTTCGGCGTGTGGGGCGGGGCGGGGGTGCGGGTGGACCCCGCCGTGGCCGCGCGCGCGGTGCGGACGCTTTCCCACCGCGGCCCGTACGACCACGGCGTGATGGGGTGGTGCGGCGAGTGTCCGCCGCGGC
>DASQBH010000038.1:0-4883 GCA_035635315.1 Longimicrobium sp. | reverse complement strand
CGGTGGGGCTGGAGGACGGGGATGACGCCGGCGAGCTGATTGCCGCCCACCACCGGCACTGCCCGGCGGGCCGGCTGATCGTGGCGACGGACGAGCGGACGGACCCCGCCCGCCTGATGGCGTGGCTGCGCCGCGGGGCCGCGGACTTTCTGATGCCCCCGTTCTACCCTTCGGGCGTGCTGCCGCGCCTGTGGCGGCTGATGGCGCCGGAGAGCGAGGAGGACCGTACCGTCAGCAACCTGAAGGCAAAGCTGGGGCTGGACGGGATGGTAGGGAGCGACGCGGCGTTCGTGGCCCAGCTGCGGAAGATCCCCCTGATCGCGGGGTGCGACGCCAGCGTGCTCATCCACGGCGAGACGGGGACGGGCAAGGAGCTGGTGGCGCGCAGCATTCACCACCTGAGCCGGCGCTCGGGCCAGCCGTTCATCGCCGTGAGCGCGGCCGGCATCCCCGAGACGATCGCCGAGAGCATCCTCTGGGGGCACGTGAAGGGCGCGTTCACGGGGGCGTCGGAGGCACAGCAGGGGCTGGTGCCGGCGGCCCACCTGGGAACGCTGCTGCTGGACGACGTGGACTGCCTTCCGCTGGCCGTGCAGAGCAAGCTGCTGCGCTTTCTGCAGGAGCGCGAATACCGGGCGGTGGGATCGACCCGGCTGGAAAAGGCGGACGTGCGCATCGTCGCCTCCACCAACCGCCACCTTCCCGACGAGATCGCGGCCGGGCGCTTTCGGCTGGACCTGTATCACCGGCTGAACGTGCTTCCCGTGTTTCTGCCGCCGCTGCGCGAGCGGCCGGGAGACGTGGCCCTGCTGGCCCGGCACTTCGTGGAGCAGTACGCGCACGAGCTGGAGGTGCCGGCGCCGCGGATTGCCGAGGAGGTGCTGGACCGGCTGCTGGTGTACGACTGGCCGGGGAACGTGCGCGAGCTGAAGCACGTGATGGAGCGGGCGGTGGTGCTGCGCGAGGGGCCCGAGCTGCGCCCGGCGGACCTGATGCTGTCGCCGGGTGAGGCGACGCCGCGCAGGCTCTCGTTTCGCGAGGCGAAGACGCAGGTGATCCGGCACTTCGAGCGCAGCTACCTGGAGCACCAGCTGCAGCTGCACGCGGGCAACGTGAGCCACGCCGCCCGGGCCGCCGGCAAGCACCGCCGCGCCTTTTTCGAGCTGCTGCGAAAGTACCACATCGACCCGCAGAACTTTCGCGACTGACTGAAACAGATTGGGGGTACAGAGGAACAGACAACAGCCAGAGGAACAGAGGAGACCGGGTTCGTCTGTTCCTCTGGCTTTTGTCTGTTCCTCTGTACCCTTACGTCTTTGCCGGAGCTGGTATCAGCGGTCGCCGGGAGCGGGATCGGCGTGGTGGCGGCGCAGCAGCTCGGCACTGCCGGGGATGGGGCCGCTCCAGAAGCGGATGATGCGCTGCGCGATCCGGCGCAGCGCGGCGGCGGTGGGCGAGTCCGGGTAGGTGGGGAGAAAGGGCTCGCCGCCGCGCGCGGCCCGCCGCACCAGCGGGTCGAAGGGGAGAAAGCCGATGTGGTCGCACTGCATCCCCAGCACCTCGGAGAGCGTCCGGTCGATGGAGGGGAGCAGGTCCAGGTCGGCGGGGGTGTCGCCCATGTTGTAGAGCAGGCGCGGACGCAGCCGGGTGCGGATGCTCCGCAGCGCCTCCGCGGCCGCCGGGCTCACCGCCTCCATCTCCGCCGTCACCGTGGGCACGGTAACCACGGGCCCGGCGGCGGACTGCTCCGAGAGGCGCCGGACGGCCTCGCGCATCCCCGGGACCTCGCTCTGCAGGCCCCTGGCCTCGCGCAGAAGGAGGGTGCGGAGAAAGGTGAGCAGGCTCTGGATGGCGGCGCTCTCCGGCGTGGTGACGAAGAGGCCGGAGTCCGCCGCCAGGGCCAGGTCAAGCGTGTTGAACGCCGTGCCCGCGCCCAGGTCCAGCAGCAGGTAGTCGCAGGGAATCTCCCTCAGCTCGCGGATGAGCCGCCGCTTCTGGGCGTCGCCCAGGTTGGCCAGAAAGGGCGTGCGCCCGGCGCCGGGGAGAAAGCGCAGCCCCGGGACGGCGGTCGCCACCAGGCGGCCGGCCAGGCCGCCGCCGTCGCCCGCGAGAAAGTCGCCCACGCCGGAGTAGCGGTTGGGGAGCCCCAGGTACCCGTGCAGGTTGGGGCTGCCCAGGTCCAGGTCGGCGGCCACGACCTGGTGCCCCTCCCCCGCCAGCGCCATGGCCAGGTTGGCGGCGAGAAAGCTCTTCCCCACCCCGCCCTTGCCGCCGGCGACGGGGATGAGGGTCGCGGGCCCCTCGGCCCGGGGCCTCGCGCGCGGGTCGGTCATGAGAGACATGGCCAGCCGCTGGCGGTGGGGAGTGTCCGTCCAATCCCGGCCGGGGATGGGTACGAAAGGGACCGGCCCCGCAATTTCGATGGCAGGAGGAACGCCCGTCCCCCCCGCCCGTCGGCGGACCGGCCGCGCATCACTGCCCCTCCCCCGGCGCGGGGATGCCGGTGCCGGCGAGCGCGCGCGGAAGCGCAAGCGCCGTCGCGAAGAAATCCGCCTCCGGCAACGCACCCGCGATCTCGGCGAACGTCGCGTGATCGGCGTGTGGCAGATCCTCGATCCCGGTGGGCGGGCCGTCTGCCCGGTAGTAATGGAACACGTACCGCAGCTCGTCGCCCTCCCAGAAGTACTTCACCACCTCTGCCACCGCGCCGCCGGGCCGGTGATGCACCTCTGCCCATTCGCGCCCGTCCGCGTCGAGCAGGAAGAGCACCGTCTCCGTCCGTTCACCCGAGCCGGAGAAGGCCCGCGCCTCTTCCCAGCGAAAGCCGCCCAGGCCGCCGCGATCGTGCCGCGTGGCGAACGGCACCCCCGGGTGCTCGCGCAGGTGGGCCTCGCGCGTCCGCGCCTCGTCCGGCGCGCCGGGGTAGTCCACGCGCCGCAAGCGGCCGTCGGAGTAGCGCTCGAGCTTCCGCGGCGCTCCGTCCGGTCCGTACACCACGCGGACGTAGTCGCGCTCCCCGGCCGCATCGTCCGGGGCGATCTCCCCGCCGGCCCCGGGGACCGGTCCCGCGTAGTACCTCACGGTCGCGTCGTTGCTCAAATCCGGTCTCCTCGGAGCGTGTTCAAGAATCTGCCTTCCGATGACCCGAGTATTGATTTCCTGAGGGAGCGCGCCTCCGCAACTTGAATCTAATCAATCGCTTGCGCGCGACCGAAGGATCTCGCCTCGGTCATCGCGGGGCTGGCCATGCGGCACGGGTCCAGCCCCCAGGTGCTGCCGGCAAGATCCTTCGGTCGGCGCCAAAGTGCCTCGGCAGCAGCAGGTTCGGAGCGGCGCCTCCCTCAGGAAACCAAGCTCCTGGGAGATTCTCGAACACACCCTCACATGTCGAGCGAAGGATACATGGCCAGCGAGCTGGAGCGCTTCATCACCGAGATGTCGAGCGCGAAGCCGAACTGCTCCTCCAGCAGGTCGTGCGCGTCATCGCCGAAGCTCGTGCTGGCGGGAGGCCGGTCGAAGTGGAACTTGGCGATGAAGCCCCGCTCCACATTATAGTCGAACTGCTCCAGGATTCGCGCCACCGCGCGCTGACCCGTGCGCTGCTGGATGCCGGCGCGGCAGCGCGCGGCGTACTGCGCGAACACCTCGTCCGAGACGAAGATGGCCACGTCCACGTCGCGTGCCAGGGGGTTGCGCAGCGCCGAGCCCTGCAGCACCAGCCGCCCGTCGGGGACGCCGTGCCGGCGGATGAGGAACCGCAGCTGGTCGCGGAACGCCTGGAACTGCTGCAGGCTGTCGAACAGGTACGGGTAGCCGCGCGGCTGGATGACGGTGCGCCAGTTCTGCATCTGGTCCATCACCTGCGCCGGCGTCAGCGGCAGCTTGGGCGGACGCCGGTTGGGCTTGGCGATGGAGCCCATCTCCAGGAAGTCGGTGATCTGCTCGTCGGCGAGCCCGAGCTGCTTGCCCCGCGTGGCGATCTGGTCCACCTGCTCGGCCGTGTAGACGCCGCGGATCTGCTGCGAGAGCGAGGGATACTCCAGCAGCCCGCCGCGCCGGCTGCGCTCCACCCCTTCGGTAAAGGCGCGGCGCAGCTGCCCCATCTGGTCCGGCGTAAGGTCCTCGATGCGGGCGATCAGCCCCTGCGCCCGCAGCTCCAGCAGATAGTCCCCGAAGTAGATGACGCCGCGCTTGGCCGCGTAGTACGCCACCACCAGGAGCTGGGCGAACTGCTCGGCCCCGGGGATGAGCACGACGTTCAGCCGGCCGCCGGTGGCCAGCAGTCCGCGCACGGCCTGCCGGTACTGCTGCTCGGCGCGGGCGGCGCGGACCACGTTGGCGCGCAGCGCGTCGCTGATCTCGGCCAGCTCGGCCAGGCTGCGCTCCAGCGCGGCGACGTCGCCGCTGGCGTTGAACGCCTGCACCGCGGGGCGCATGGCCCGCACGGCCCCGGCCACCGCGGCCAGGTCGAAGCCGGCGCCGATCACCGCCACGACCACCCACGCCAGGGTGGGATCCTCCGAGAGCAGCCCGGCGCCGTGGGCGGCGGACTGCCGCTCGTACTCGCGGTACTCATCCAGCACGCTCCACGCGCCCAGCCCCAGCCCCACGCCCGCCGCCACCACCGCGACGGTGCCCCCGCCCGCCGTAAGCAGCCCCGCGGCGATCGCGAGCACCGCCAGCGCCACGCCGAGAATGGCGTGGGAGACGGCCACGTCCCGGGCCCGGTCGCGCACGATCAGGTCGAAGATGGAATCGCGCTGGATGTTCTGCGCCTGGTACGACGCCTGGAGAAGCGTGTCGAGCCGGTAGATCATCCGCGGGTTGGACGCGAGGTTTTCGCGGGTGTCGCCGATGTCCTCGCGGCGCGCGTCGATGTACTC
>DASQBH010000037.1:0-2391 GCA_035635315.1 Longimicrobium sp. | reverse complement strand
TTTTTTTCGATCTGCATGGATGCGAACGAATGGGCGGCACTCTGCCGGGTAAGGAGAGCGAGCGGCTGCGGCTGGGGCACATCATCTACAGCAACTGCTTTCCGGTGCACGCGCGGCTGCTGGACGTGGGCGCGCCGGAGTGGATCGACATCGTGCAGGGCGTGCCGTCGCACCTGAACGGCCTGCTGGAGCGCGGGGAGATCGACGTGGCGCCGTGCTCCAGCATCGAGTTCGCCCGCAACGCGCACCGCTACCGCGTGCTGCCGGACCTGGTGATCGGCGCGCGGGGGCCGGTGCGCAGCATCGTCTTCGCGGCGACGCGGCCGCCGGAGGAACTGGATGGCGCCCTGGTCGCCATGCCGACGGCGTCGGCGACCTCCGTGGTGCTGCTGAAGGTGCTGCTGCGGCTGCGCTGGGGTGTGCGGCCCCGCTTTCGCTGGTTCGACCAGGCGGCGGACGATCCGTTCGCGGCGGGGGCGGACGCGGCGCTGTTCATCGGCGACGTGGCGCTGCGGGAGGACCTGTATCCGCGGGTGCTGCACCGCTTCGACCTGGGGGCGGAGTGGTGGGCGCACACGGGGCTGCCGTTCGCGTTCGCCGTCTGGCAGGCGGGGGGCGGATCGGACGATGCGCTGCGGCGGCTGCACGCCACGCTGCTGGACTCGCGCGCCTACGGCCAGGCGAACCGCGCGGAGCTCGCCGCGCGCTGGGCGGAGCGCTTCGGATTCACCCCCGCGTTCCTGGACGGCTACTGGAGCGACCTGTCGTACGAGCTGGATGGGCCGATGCTGGAGGGACTCACCACCTTCTACCGCCTGGCCGCGGAGATCGGCGAGATCCCCGAGGCGCCGCGCATCCGCTTCGTGCAGGCGGCCGCCGCACGGATCGGGTGACCCGCATGTGGATCGAAAGGCGGGGGCTTGAACCTCCGCCGTTCTCTGTAGATGTTAGATGACGAAAGCCGCCGGCGGATCGCTCCCCCGGCGGCTTTCGAGTCTCCGCATCCTTCCCGAACGTGCCGTATCCCCTCCCATGACGATGCTCCGGGCCGGGCTCCTGATCGCCGCGCTCCTGCTGGGTGACGCGCCGCTGGACGCGCAGTCGCGCAGCCGGCCGCGCCCGCAGCCCCGGCCCGTGCGCGCGGACACCGCCGCTGGCGTGCGCGTCTGCGCCGGCGGAGACGTGACGCTGGGCACCAACCTCGACACCACCTGGGTGCACACGGCCCGCGCGCGGCTGGGCCGCCGCGTGCCCGCGCTCCCCTCGCCGGACTCGCTGCTGGCGCCGCTGCGGCCGCTGCTGGAGGATGCGGACGTGGTGCTGCTGAACGTGGAGGCGGCCATCGGCGAGGGGCGCATCAACCGGCAGAAGTGCGCGCCGGGTTCCACGCAGTGCTACGCCTTCCGGTCGCCCGTGGAGGCGGCGGGCGCCATGCGGCGGGTGGCGCCGGAGAGCGCGCAGGTCATCGGCAACGTGGCCAACAACCACGCCCGCGACGACGGCGACATCGGCCGGCGCACCACGGTGCGCCACCTGGAGTCGGCCGGCGTGCAGGTGACGGGGATGGATACCATCGCCACGCCCGTCGTCACCGTGCGCGGCGACACGGTGGCGTTCCTGGGGTTCGCGCAGTGGACGGGGCCGGACCCGCGAAACCTGGCTGCCGTGCGCCGCCACGTCCGCCGCGCCGCGGACGAATACGCGCGCGTGGTGGTGACGATGCACATGGGCGCCGAGGGCCGCGGCCGGCAGAACACGCCCGACGCGCGCGAGACGTTCGCCGGCGAAGACCGCGGCAACGTGGTCGCCTTTGCGCGCGCGGCGGTGGAATCGGGCGCGGACCTGGTGATCGGCCACGGGCCGCACGTGATGCGCGCGGCGGAGTGGCGCGACGGCAAGCTGGTCTTCTACTCGCTGGGCAACCTGGTGACGTACGGCCCGTTCACCATGAGCGAGCCGCTGAACCGGGGCGGCATTGCCTGCGCGGTGCTGGACCGCGACGGCGCCATCCTTTCCGCGCAGCTGCGGTCGACGGTGCAGCGGCTGCCGGGGCTGGTCTCGGTGGATGCCATGCACCGCGCCGCCGCCCTTACCGACTCGCTGGGCCGCATCGACTTCCGTGACACCGCCGCGCGCCTGGACCGCGACACCGGCGAGGTGCTGCGAAACGATGGCACGCCGCTCCCCGGCGTGCTTCCCGATGCCCCTCCGGCGCCGGTTTCCGCCGACTCCGTACCGCCCCGCCGGCGTGGCGCGCGTCGGCGGAGCCCGTAAAAGATTGGGCCTCACGCAGAGTTATACCGGATCCGCAAAAACAAAAAGCACTCACGCAGAGCAGCGGAGGGGCAGAGCAGCAGAACGAAACTCTCTGCTACTCTGCCTCTCTGCTAC
>DASQBH010000036.1:0-2604 GCA_035635315.1 Longimicrobium sp. | reverse complement strand
GTCCACGGCGTGGTGGACGCGAGCGAGAGCGTCGCGTACTCCAGTGTCTGCGTACCCAATCCCACGGCGAAGGAGACGTCCCGCAGCGTGAGTCCCGCGGGGGGAGGGTAGAACTCGGGAAGCCCCTGTCCCGCCAGGTCCAGGCCGTTCAGCCAGTGGGCCACGTCGGACAGGCCCAGCGCGAATGCATGCCCCGTCTCCATCCTGAACTCGAGCACGTCGGGCGGGGTGGGGAAGACCACCTCCAGCGGCACCTGCACCTGCGCCGCGCCGCGGGAAAAGGTGACCGCCCCCGCCAGTCGCGAGAAGGCGGTGACGCCGCGGGTCGCCGGGTCGCCGGGACGGGGGTAGGAGCGCGCCAGGTGCTCCAGCCCCAGCTGCACGCCCAGGTAGCCTCCCAGCGAGGCCGGGATGGCGGGGCTCACCGTCAGCGTCATGGTGGGCTGGCCGCCGGCGACGCGGACCGCGCCCGCGAGCGTGGACGAGGCGCCGGGGTTGGCGAACCAGGTGAGCGCGGTCCACCCCGCGGGCGCCTGGTACCCGGCGCTCAGCACCATCGCTCCGGCGTTCGCCGTGCCCGGCCGCGAGGTGACGTCAACGCGCGGCGCGCTCAGCGTAAGCCCCCCGGTTTCGGTCCCCGCCAGCGAAGCGAAGCTGGTGGAGGGCCGCCATCCGGCCGGAAGTGTGGCGCCGAAATCGAGCTGTGCCACGCCGCCATGGGCATAGAACTTCGCCGTGGCCAGGGTGGACTGCACGCCCAGCACCTGCGCGGCCCCCTGCACCAGCACGAACGCGTCTCCGGGCGTGCTGACGATCTGCGCCGCCGTCATCACCAGCGTGCTGCCGGGAAAGTACTCCGCCAGCACCTGGGTCACGCCAGCCGAGCCGAGCGTCGCCGGGGTCACAGTCAGGGTGCCGCCGTTCAGGGTGACGGCGCCGCGGATCTGCTCCAGGGTCATGGGACGTCCCGCTCCTCTCCTTCAGATGGCGATTTCCACGAACACCGGGAGATGGTCGGAGACGAACTTGTCGAAGAACACCGCGGCCTGTTCCGCGTCGTACACCTCCGGCGTGATCTCGTACTCCACGCTGCCGGAGTCATAGTCGTGGCGTACCGGCAGCCCCCCGTTCAGCGACTGGACGTGCGCTTTCGCGATGTCGTTCAGGCGCTTCAGCGCCGCCCCCCAGCGGCCGGCGACCGACTGCCACGAGCCCAGCTCGCTGAGGACGTCGATCACGTAGCTTGCGGTGACTTGCGTGCCGCGCACGAACATGTTGTCGTAGGCGCTCGCAACGTAGTACTGGGTGTCGTTGATCACCTGCGCCTCGTCGAAGGCGGCGCGGATCCGCGGGCCGTAGAGGGAGGAGACGAGCAGCTGCCAGCTGATGCCCTGCGCCGAGGCGAGCGCCCGGAGCTCCTGCTCCCACGCGTCGTATCCCAGGAAGTCACGGCCCGCCATCGAGGTCACATCGAGAGGGGCATAGTCGTCACGACCGAAAGTGGTGTGCTGGAGCGGTTTTGCGTTGCGCCGGAAGATGCGCTGGTTCACGAACGTCGTGGGCCCGGTGCTGGTCGTCCTGGCGGTGATGGCGGCGGGGCGCGGGTTTGCCAGGGCCAGCAGCGCCGTGTAGGCGTTGCCGCCGAGCTTTGCGGCGGCACCCTCAATACCGCTGTAGTCGGTGGTGTCGGGGTAGTCCACGTTGAAGTCGCCGGCCAGCACGGCGCAGGCCACCGGTGTGGTCGGAGGGCTTGAGAAGGCCGTGGTGCGTACCGCCTTCTCGGCTGCGGCGCGCGCCGCGCTCCGCATCGCCCCGTGGATGGCCGCCGCGTTTTTCTTTTTCGGCTCTGCGTAGATCGTGTTCAGCTCGTCCCTGGCCTTGTCGGCCACCCGCTGGCCGTTGACCGCGGCCGCGGTGGCGTTGTTGGGCAGCGCCACCGCCGTCGCGAGGTAGCCCGCGGCCTTCGCGCCCGCCGACGCCGCGGTTCTGGCGACCAGCTTGCCGTTGGCGAATCCGGCGGCAACCCACGGCTTGACCTCCCTGAGCAGGGCATCCACCCCCGCCAGCGTGGCTCCCCGGAGTGCGTCCGACCGTTCGGTTCCATTCGCCAGCTGATCGCTGAGCGTGTTGAACACCATCTCGCATACGTCTTCGGCCAGCTGCGGGACGAAAGCACCGGCCGCTGCGCCGAACGCGGTGGTGATCGGCGGCTGAAGGTCTCCCTGCAGGAGCCCGACGAGGGTCGGCCGCACCTGCTCCATCTCGTATGACGAATCGACCGTCTCCACCCGTACGGCTTCGCGCGAGGCAGCGTACAGCCTGGCGGTGTACGCCTGAATCTGCGAGTGGTCGTTGAACGGCGTGTGAATGTCGAGAACGGTGAAGATCGTTCCTTCCCCGGTCTGGAACGCGCAGTACGCCCCCCGGCGCCCCGCCGATTTGGAAACGCCCGCGCTTGCCCACGGCGTTTTGGTCTTGGGAAAGTAGATCGGCTGGCCGTCGGCGTTCCGTACGACCGGGCCAGCGATGACGCGGTCGGACAGGTCGGCGTACGGGTATGACCGGAACTTGCCCGCCGCCGCCGCGGACTCGTGCCACACGTAC
>DASQBH010000035.1:0-3300 GCA_035635315.1 Longimicrobium sp. | reverse complement strand
GCGCTTTCGTGTATGGATGAGCCCCGAATCCGCCACTATCCTTTTCAGAAATAAAATACTTGATAAGGGAAAGCAAACGTAGTACCCTTCATGCTCCCCCTCATCCCACTTACCAAGGAGACGTCCCATGTTCCTGGACCTGAACGCACTGCAGGTGGAGAGCTTCGACACCGCCGAACCCATCGGTGACGACGCCGAGCCCGTGAAGGACACGATCTACGCCCCGTGCCCGGTGCGCGAGACCATCTTCTACCCGTGCACGCAGGCGCATCAGTCAACCTGCGTGGGCTGCGCCTGAGCACCCACACCGACAGGCGTCACTCTCGAGCTGCCCCGGCATCCGACTGCCGGGGCTGCTGCGCTACCCAAATTCAACCATCTTTCTCGCCACCTCGCCGGCGCCCCGCCGCACGCGTTCGAGTATCCCGTTCGTGAGCGAGAAGTAGCCCGCGCGGCATCCGCGAAGGTGGAAGGGGCAGCCGATCCGTCGGCTGCCCCTTCGCGTTTGGGGATCGTGACGCGCCGCTCCGGAGCGAAGACACCGGGTCCGGAAACATGGCGTCCGCTGCACGTGGGACAACCGCGCCACACCCCAGGGCCCGCGACACGGCACGACTGGCCCAAGTGATTACGTTTCAACACGTTGCTCCCGCCCGAATCTTTTCTGAATACGACATCGTTCGTGTTTCTGTCCAGCGGGTGTCGATCGCGATCCCGGGGCAGGCCCTTCGCGGGATTCCGGCGCACTCCTTCATCGTTCCTCATCATTCAGACCGGGAAAGATTCCGATGGAAACTCACGTTCAGGCCGGCGTGCCCCTGCGCACGCCGCTCGCGGGCCAGGCACCGGCCCTTCGCATCACCCCCGAGAGCGTGCCGGTGGACTTTGGATGGAACCAGAGCTTCGAAACGCCGGAGGAGTGGGGGCAGGACTTCACGGTCACCTACGTGCACGGCGGCGGTCCGCTGGGTGAGGGCGACGTCGTCTTCATCCGCGCCAACTTCATCCCTTTCGACCCCTCGCCCCTGGAGGACAGGCTCCCGGCGGCACGCGGCAAGGAGCCCGATCTTGAGGAGATCGAGAGCCTGCCGCGGCTCTACCTGACGGCGTGGAAGGCCGGCGCCCTGGGGCTGCAGACGGTGAACCCCCGCCAGGCCAACTACGTGGAGTTGGTGGAGGCGGCGACCGGCGCAACGCTGGAGGTGGGGCGGCCACTGATCTCCAATCCGCAGTTTCGCGTGGTGCCCATCACCGTGGTTTCGGGGAGCATGAAGCCGGGAGAGCACGTCACCATCGCCGTGCGCGGCGCCTGCTCGTCGGCGCTGCGCAACCCGGGCGGCATATGCACGAACGCCCACGAGCACGCGTTCGTGGCGGCGGTCGGCCGGCAGCGGCGCGGGGACGAGGAGGACGGGTACGCGTGGCAGATCGTGGATGACGTGCGAGGGGGATGGATGCTGCCCATGGCCCCGTGCGTGGTGAACGCCGTGGCGCCCTCGCAGGTGCAGGCGGGGGTGGAGGCGCGGCTGCGGCTGTGCGTGATGGACGAGATGGACAACCGCGTGCACGGATGGCGGGGCACCCTTCACCTTTCATGTACGGACGTGCAGGCACACTTTCCGGCCGCGGTGACCCTGCGGGCCCAGGACGCGGGCGCGGCCTCCGTCTCCGTGACGCTGCACACGCCCGGCGTGCACCGCTTTACCGTGCATGCCTTCGAGGGAAGCTTTTGCACCGGGCCGGTGCAGGTGAGCACCGCGGCGCCCGGGCGGCAGGTGCTGTGGGGCGACTACCACCTGCACTCCTGGCGCTGCGACGGCACCGGCGACCCCGACCGGCTGCTGGAGTATGGGCGCGAGGCCGCGTTCCTGGACTGGGCCGCGCTCACCTCGCACGACGCGCCGGCGTGGCCGTTCGCCGGCGCCATGGCCTGGCACGACATCGCGTCACGCATCGACGGGGCGCAGCGCGAGGGGTTCGTCACCCTCCCCGCCTTCGAGTGGACCTCCTCCGCCAGCCATGACCTCCGCTCCGAGTACGAAACCCGCGGTGACGGGCACCGCATCGTCCTGGCGCGCGAGTGGGACGCGCTGCTGCACCCGTTTCTCCCCACGTGGAAGGACGCACGCAGCGACACCACCTGGAAGCTGCTCCGTGAGCTGATCCGCCGCGACGGCGACGCCGCCGCGCCCCGCGCCCTGGTGGTTCCGCACGACCTGATGTGCACCAACTGGTGGGCACTCAACGCGCAGTGCCCCGAGCGGGCGGAGCCCATCGATGCGGCGGAGCAGGAACGGTACGCGCCGCTGGCGCAGGTGTACTCGCCCCTGCACGGCAACCACGAGAGCCCGCAGGAGGGCGGATGGCGGCCGCACTCCCGGTACTACGGCCAGCCGGACGAGCTGGCGGGCTACGTGAACGGCCTCAAGTACGGCGGCGTCTATGGCGTGGCGGCGGGCGCGGACAGCCACGCGGGACGGCCGGGGAGCTTCGTCTTTGGCGCGCTGACGGCGGTGGTGGCCGCGGAGCATACGCGGGCGGGGATCTTCGACGCCCTGCGCGCGCGGCACACCTACGCCACCAGCGGACACCGGCTGCTGATGGAGTTCTCGCACGCGCTCCCGGGTGGAGGCACGGCCATCATGGGCGACCGGGTGGAGTACGAAGCGGAGGACGCGCTGGCGCCCGCGCTGGCGTGGCGGGTCGCCTCGCCGCTCCCCATCCGGCGGGTGCGCGTGGTGCGGGTGCGCGGCCCCATGCCCGGAGAGCGGCCGCGGCAGGGAATCACGGAGCGCGAGCCGGAGCCCGATCCCTGGCGGTTCGTGCAGTACGTGGCCGACGAGAGCTTTCCGGCCGGGGCGCGGCGCACGGAGGTCTCGGGGTACCTCCGCGACGAGGGCTTTCAGGCGGCGCAGTGGCCATACGTCTCGTACTTTCTGGTCGTGGAGCACGAGAACACGCGCCGCCACGCGCGCGACGTGGTGCCCGCGAACCCGGGTGACGATCCGGCCGATCACCTGCAGGACCGCGGCTGGACCAGCCCCATCTTCTTCCGCCGCCGCGGCGGCTCGCTCCCGCCCGGGGCCGCGGCGGAGGAGTAGCCGGCAGGGCACGGTGCCCGCGGTCGACGAAAGCGCCTCCGGGAGATCGATCCCGGAGGCGCTTTCGTCATGGCGCACAGCGCCGAAAGCGCCACTCTCGTTTACCGAAATAAAATGCTTGATACCGACGTGCCGACACATTAGCGTGCATGCCCCACCCCATTCCCCTTTCCGGAGGAGAGACCCATGCGCCTGGACA
>DASQBH010000034.1:0-3509 GCA_035635315.1 Longimicrobium sp. | reverse complement strand
GTACGCCCGCGCGTCGCGCCGGGTGGAGGTGGACGCGGAGACGCAGATCCGCACCAACCGGGCGGCGGCCGTCTGGCTGGCGGAGTACTTCGGCGTCCCCTTCCCCTTCGCCAAGTTCGACCTGCTGCTGGCCCCCGCCTTCCCGTTCGGCGGGATGGAGCACGTGGGCGCCATCTTCTACAACGAGAGCCAGTTCGTCTTCCGCGAGCCGCCCACCCTCACCCAGCGGCTGGGGCGCAACGCCACCATCTACCACGAGGTGGCGCACCAGTGGTTCGGCGACCTGGTGACCATGGAGTGGTTCGACGACCTGTGGCTCAAGGAGGGGTTCAGCACCTACGTGGCGGCGCGGATGCAGGACGAGCTGGACCCCGGCAGCGAGGCGTGGAAGACGTTCTACCTTCGCAACAAGCCGCTGGCGTACTCCACCGACCAGACCAGCGGCACCACCCCCGTCTGGCAGGAGCTGGCGAATCTCGACCTGGCCAAGAGCAACTACGGGCCCATCGTCTACAACAAGGCGCCCGCCATCCTCAAGCAGCTCAACTTCATGGTGGGCGACTCGGCGTTCCGCGCCGGGCTCACCCTCTTTCTGCGGCGCCATGCCTACGCCAACGCCACCTGGCGCGACCTGCTGGCCGCGCTGGAAGAGTCGTCGGGGATGCGGCTGGACGCGTTCGGCGAGCAGTACATCCTGCGGGCGGGGATGCCTGTCGTCGAAACGGCGCTGCAGCTGCGCGGCGGGACGATCGGCAGCCTGGAGCTGCGCCAGCGGCCCGCGCGCCAGCTGCCGGGGGATCCGGGCGGGTTCTGGCCGATCCACACGCAGGTGCGCCTGGCGTACACGGGGCGCGAGGACGTGGTGATCCCCGTCAGCGGCGCGCAGGAGACGGTCGACGTGGCCGCGGCGCGCGGGCTGCCGGCGCCGGACTACGTGTGGAGCAACGACGGCGACTACGGCTACGGGCTCTTTCTGCTGGACGAGCGCAGCCGCGAGTTCGTGGCGGAGCACGTGGGCGCCGAGGAAGACGGGCTGCGGCGCGCCATGCTGTGGGGCGCGCTGTGGGACGAGGTGCGCGAGGCGCGGATGGACCCGGCGCGCTTTGCCCGCATCGTGATGCGCGAGCTGCCGCGCGAGCGCGACGAGCAGATCGCGGGGCTCAACATGGGCCGCGCGTGGACGGCCGTCTCCACCTACGCGGCGCGCGAGGCCAACGACCCGCTGTACGGCGAGTGGGAGCGGCTGCTGCTGGCGCGCTCGGCGGACAGCGCGCTGAGCTACGGCGCCCGCAAGGCCGCGCTGGACATGCTGGTGAGCACGGCGCGCACGGACGCGGGGCGCGCCGTGCTGCGCGAGTACCTGTCCGGCGCGCGCACGTTCGAGGGCGAGGCGGTCAAGCAGCCGACCCGCTGGGGGATCGTGGAGCGGCTGATCACCCTCGGCGAGCCCGATCCCGACGCGCTGATCGCGGCCGAGTCGGCGCGCGACACCACGGCGGACGCGGGGCGGCGCGCGTTCGTGGCAGGGGCATCCATCCCGGCGGAGGACGTGAAGGCGCAGTACTTCGGCCGCTTTCTGGACGATCCCGCCCTGAACGAGGAGTGGGCGACGGCCGCGTCGGGCAACTTCAACGCGACGCCGCACTCCCCGCTCACCCTGCGGTACCTGCGGCCCGCGCTGGACCGGCTGGAGTGGATCCGCGACAACCGCCGCATCTTCTTCCTTCCGCGGTGGATCAGCGCCTTCATCGGCGGCCACACTTCGGCCGAGGCACTGGAGATCGTGGACCGCTTCCTGGCCGAGACGCCGGAGCTGCCGGCCGACATCCGCCGCAAGGTGCTGCAGTCCCGCGACGAGCTGGAGCGCACCGTCCGCATTCGCGAAGCCGCCGCCCGGGAGAGCCGCTGAATGAGTGAGTCGCGTCCGATGCCCCCGTATCTCCGGACGATGACGTTCGGCCTCCTCGCCATCACGACGGTCGCGGTGATGATCTCCATCTTCCGTCCGGCGGCTCCCGTCGCGCCCCCGGTGGAGGCGGAGGCGGTCGTCGCGCCGCTGCGGCAGGAGGGGCGGAGCGTGGCCGTCACCATCGACGACCTGCCGGCGCTGGCGCAGGGGGACCGCTCCGTCGCGACGTACGAGCGCATCACCGACGGGCTGGTGCGCGCGCTGGCGGAGCACCGGGTGCCCGCCATCGGCTTTGTGAACGAGGAGAAGCTGCTGACGGAGGGGCGGGTGGACCCGCGGCGGGTGGCGACGCTGCGGCGGTGGGTGGACGCGGGGCTGGAACTGGGGAACCACGCGTACTCGCATCCCGACTTCCACACCACGCCCGTGGACGCGTACATCGCCGACGTGGCGCGTGGCGATTCGGTGACGCGGCTGGTGATGCAGGCGGCGGGGCGGCGGCCGCGCTTCTTTCGCCACCCCTTTCTGCACACCGGGCGCACGCTGGAGGATCGCCGGCGCTTCGAGACGTTCCTGGCGGAGCGCGGCTACCGCGTGGCGCCCGTCACCATCGACAACTACGACTACCTGTTCGCCGCCGCGTACGACCTGGCGCCTGACGCGGCGACGCGCGGCCGCGTGGCGGACGAGTACATCCGCTACATGGAGGCGGTGACGGCGTACTACGAGCAGCAGTCGGTGGCGATCGTGGGCCGCGAGATCCCGCAGGTGCTGCTGCTGCACGCCAACAACATCAACGCCGAGCACTTTGGCCGGCTGGCGGAGATGTACCGGCGGCGCGGCTACGCCTTCATCCCGCTGGAGCAGGCGCTGGCGGACTCCGCGTACGCGTCGGCGGACACCTACACCGGCCCCGCCGGCATCACCTGGCTGCACCGCTGGGCGCTCACCGCGGGCAAGCGCGGCGCCATCTTCGCCGGCGAGCCGGAGGTGCCGGACTGGGTGCAGACGCTGTCGCGGCGGACGCGGGGCTGAAGAAGCTGGAGGTAAGGATGGGTCAAGGAGATCACATCCATTCCGATCCCGCGCTCCTCTGCGGAAAGCCCGTGGTGCGGGGGACACGGCTGAGCGTGAAATTCCTGCTGGAGCTGGTCGGCCCGGACTGGACGGATCAGCAGATCCTCGATTCGTATCCGCGCCTCACGCCCGAGGGATTGCGGGCGGTTCGCGCTCGTTCGGGGGAATTCAGCTGAAGAGCAGTCGGGCCGCGGTTGCTGCGGATGTTGGTGAATGAGGGTAGATTGATGGACGCGCGGCTCGGGTGTGAGCGGCGCGTTCGCCTTTTTCGTGTGGATGCATGTCCCTGCTCGCGGTCTGGCTCACGACGCTCGGAGTGGCGGTGGCGAGCGCGGTGATCCCCGTCATCAACATCGAGCTGTACCTGCTGGGCGCTGCTGCCCTGGCGCCGGCCGCCATGGCGGTGCCGCTGGTGCTGGCCGCCACCATCGGGCAGATGGCGGGCAAGGTGTTGATGTACTTCGCGGCGACGGGCGCGGTAAAGCTGCCGGGCAAGCGGCTGCAGGCGGCGCTGGAGGGGATG